>JBCAZO010000174.1:0-5922 GCA_038532975.1 Pseudomonadota bacterium | reverse complement strand
GTGGACGCATGGATGCTGGGATTTGGCGCTAGATCCTGCTGAACGGTTCAATTGTACTATTGGACGGATCTTTTCTCATTGGCTGGACCACCGGACCAGAGGGTTTGAAAGAAATTGACAGTTTCATCGTGGCACCCTTCAAAGGCGTGCTTTGCCTATTCCTTCTAGATATGGGGCTCGTCGCTGGACGGGGTATGAAGAAAGGCCGTGGCGCGATTGGGTTTGGAGGTTTGGCCTTTGGCCTGATCATGCCGGTCGTCGGCAGTCTTGCGGGTTTGGCCGCCGCTATGGCCCTTGGCCTGTCCACTGGTGGGACGGTGCTTCTCATGGTGCTCTCTGCGTCGGCCAGCTACATCGCTGTACCCGCCGCGATGCGCGTGGCCTTGCCTGAAGCCAACCCTTCAATTTATCTCACGCTCTCACTTGGCGTGACCTTCCCCTTCAACCTTGTGCTCGGCATCCCGCTCTACGTGGCCATTGCCAGCGCTGCGACAGGAGGCTGATATGCAAACCCACAAAGCCAAACGTGTGGAAATCACGATTGAAAAAGTGATGCAGAGCCGCCTGACAGACGCCCTTCAGAAAGCCGACGTCACTGGATACACCGTTCTACCTGTTTTTGGTGGGTCAGGGCGATCAGGAGAATGGAGCCGTTCAGGCCAGGTTGGTCGTGCTGATGGTATGGTGCAGGTGGTGTGCATCATTCGCCCTGAACGGCTGGATACGCTGTTGGAAGCGGCGTTTTCAGTGGTGGAACGTCACATAGGCGTCGTCTGCGTCACCGATTGTGAAGTGCTGCGGGCCGAGCGGTTTTAACTCCGCCCACAACTTACACCTATTGAATAAACATGCCTTCGGGCCATTCAATCGTATGTGACAGTTTCACAGACTGACTCTCACCTGCGTCAAGATCAAAGTTCCAGGCCATAACGCCGCGCTTGTCGTCTACTCTTGTATCCTGCGGCTTGGGTGATGCGCTCCAGGTGATCTCAAGGTCCTCCTGCTCAGAATAAGGCACGCGATCCACAAGACGCACAGGCCAGCTTTGGCCGGTCAGGTTTTCAACCTCAATGCGTACATCCTCGGTGATCTGGTTGGATTTTGTGATGACACCCCGGTCGCCTTCATTCCGATCAAGTACTGTGCGTGTCAGGCGCAGGCCATCTATCGGACCAAAGGACAATTCGGCCTCACCGCCAGATGCCACCATTTGCATCGGACGCTGGCCGACAAAGCGATCATCCAGATAAAAGCTCGCCTCGGCGGTCGGCAGGATCAACTCACCCATATCGTTGGTGAAATTTGCCACAAGAAAGGCCGTTTGGTCACTTAGCGGCACAGCCTGAGCGACAAGCTCGGCAGAAGTTTCCAACTCCCCCAAAGCCAGACGCACACGATCCGCGCCTGAGGCCACGGATACAGGTCCAGGATAGGTATACGTGACCGAAAGACCATCGAAGTTCGCCGCCGCTTGCTCCACCGCAACCGGTTCCGCAGCGACCCGCCCTTCGGCCTGATCCGCGAACGCTTCCAGGCTTTGAACCGCGCCACGCACCTGCACATCCGCTTCATAGATCCGGCGCAGCCAGGGCCAGACATCGCTTGGCGCTGTTTGCTCACTTGGACGCACGGTCGACAATTTCAGTGCTGCATTCTCCCAATTCTCGCCAGTGTATTGCGCGACATACGCTCCGCGTTCCAGGCTGAGCGCTCCGGCCTCGCGCATCAGACGCACATCATAAACTGGCTGCCAGCCCGCTTGTTGCGTGTTGTAGGTTACTGTCAAAGTACCTTGTGTTTCCGCATCAGATGATACGGAAATAGCAAGCATTGCCTTGTCTTCCTGCTCAGGCACCAATGCCGCCAGAGCTTGACGCGCCTGATCCAGGTCTTTGGTCAGGTCCTTGAGGGCCAAAGTGGCTTCTTCGGCGCGGCGCTCAGCCTGATGTGCGGTTTTTAAAGCTGTCAGGGTCTCGTCTCCGATCATCGCAGACAAATCCCGGAGTGACGAAACATCCAGTTCTGCCACACCATCGCCTTCGCCTAGTTTTTCCAGAAATGCAACCCGCGCTTGCGCCGCCTCTGCTTCGAGGCGGATTGCGTCAATATCTCCCTCTGCCGCGCGCAAAGCACTTTCAAGACGCTCAACCTCGGCTTTGGCAGCCTGAAGTTCAACCGTCTCTTCCTCGCTTCTGGGCGGCACAAAATCGTTGCGCGCCGAAACACTGCCCATCTGCGCACCCGTTACCTGGACCCGCACGGAGGCCAAAGGAGTCGAGCGCGGTAAGTCCATCAGGATCAACTGATGTTGACCTGCTGGAATGGTATAGGGCACTTCGCGGGTGATCGTGGCACCTTGGGGGTAAAGCGTCACTGCACTTACATCGCTCGAAAGCGCAATTTCATCGGCAAAAGCGGGTAAGGGCAAGGCCGCTAGAAACAAAGGGATTGCGCGCATGGGTACTCTCCTGAAACATCTATATGAAGATCATCTAAGCTTATGACGCCGGTCGCGGGACGTTTCTTGGCAATCTATGCAATTTTTTTGAAATTCAAAAAAAATGCGCCGCCCGGACCGTGGGCGGCGCGCGTGTGATTTGCGATTTGAAAGGGACGCTCAGCCTTTTTTCAAAACACGGTTGCCAAGCGTTTCCGCAATCTGCACTGCATTCAGGGCCGCCCCCTTTCGCAGGTTGTCAGAAACGCACCACAGGTTCAGACCATTGTCGATCGTGCTGTCCTGACGAATGCGACTGATGAATGTGGCGTAGTCGCCCACACATTCCTTGGGCGTCACGTACCCGCCGGACTCGCGCTTGTCGATCACCATGATGCCAGGCGCCTCACGCAGGATGTCACGGGCCTCATCTTCGTCGAGAAACTCTTCAAACTCGATATTCACCGCTTCGGAATGGCCCACGAAAACCGGTACGCGCACACAAGTCGCCGTGACTTTGATCGACGGGTCCACGATCTTTTTAGTCTCAACGACCATCTTCCACTCTTCCTTTGTCGAGCCATCTTCCATGAAGACATCGATATGGGGAATAACGTTGAAGGCGATTTCCTTCTGGAACTTTCTAGGCGGGATCTCGTTAACAGGGTTGTAGACCGACTTGGTCTGCTCCCAAAGTTCATCCATGCCTTCTTTGCCCGCGCCGGAAACAGACTGATAAGTGCTGACCACGACGCGTTTGATTTTCGCGCGTTCGTGCAAAGGCTTCAGCGCCACGACCATCTGCGCGGTTGAGCAGTTGGGGTTAGCGATGATGTTTTTCTTTGCGTATTGCTCGACCGCTTCCGGGTTGCACTCTGGAACAACCAAAGGGATGTCAGGATCGTAGCGGTAAAGCGAGCTGTTATCGATCACCACGCAACCCGCTGCGGCCGACTTGGGTGCATATTTCTTCGTGGCATCCGAGCCAATCGCAAAGAGCGCGATGTCCCAGCCGGTGAAGTCGAACGTATCCAGATCTTCCGTCTTCAAAGTTCGCTCGCCAAAGCTGACTTCTGTGCCGAGCGACCGGCGGCTGGCAAGCACGGCGATCTCATCGACAGGAAACTGGCGCTCTGCCAGGATGTTCAGCATTTCGCGGCCCACATTGCCTGTGGCCCCCGCAACGACGACTTTGTACCCCATTTCGGGAATCCTTCTTATTCGAGTTACAACGGCGCGCTCATACCCCACAGACGCTTGATATAAAAGGCCCTGCGGCAATCAGAACCAAGTTATTTCAACAATTTTCGAAATATTACTTGTCACAGTTTTTTATTTCTATATTTTTAGAAATATGAAAACAGCATCGATTCCCGATATTCCGCTTGAACAGGCCGCCTCTACATTTGCCGCTCTGGGAAGTGAACAAAGGCTCATAGTTTTGCACACTCTGGTGCGTGCCGGGCCAGACGGTTTGCGCATCGGTGAATTGGGTGAACGAACCGGTGTCACCGGCTCGACCTTGACCCATCATATGAAAATCCTGTCTCAGGCAGGGCTTGTCACCCAGGAAAAACAAGGGCGCAGCATCATTTGCGCCGCCGTGGCCTATGATGAGCTGCGCGCCCTGAGCGAGTTTCTCTTGCGCGAATGCTGTGCCGACATTGACCACTCACATAAAGGCCATGAACATGGTTGATATCTCGCCCCCTGTATTGCGCCGTACTTGGCATAATATAGATAAGGCCTGGCTGGCCTTGGGTGTGGTTCTGATACTCATCGCAGTTCTAGACCCTCCACAGTTATGGCCAACTGTAATCTTCACCGCAGATGCATTGTTGCACACTGCACCATTCATCGTCTTTGCGGTTCTGGCCGTGGCCTACATGAAAGCAACCGGCGCCGAGACACTCATGGCAAAGGCGTTTGAGGGCAATCAGGTGAAAATGGTGGTCTTCGCCGCGCTTTTGGGTGGTCTTTCACCATTTTGCAGCTGTGAAGTGATCCCGTTTATCGCAGCGATGCTGGCCCTAGGTGCGCCCCTTGGCGCTGTCATGGCCTTCTGGCTGGCGTCGCCGTTGATGGATCCCGCAATGTTCCTGATCACCTCAGGCACTCTGGGCTGGGAGTTTGCCATCGCCAAAACCGTGTCCGCTGTGGGTCTTGGTCTTTTTGGTGGGTTTGCAACGATGCTTTTTGCGCGTTCGGTGGTCTTTGCCGATCCATTGCGGGAGAAACCACAGGTCGGCAAGTGCTGTGGTGTCAAAAAGCCGTTTGAAAGAAAACCGCTTTGGGCATTTTGGGCGGAAAGCCCTCGCAACCAGGTGTTTCGACATAACATATTGGAAAATGGCCTTTTTCTTCTGAAATGGTTAACCCTTGCCTATGTATTTGAAGCGCTGATGCTGCGTTATGTCCCGGCGGAATGGATCGCCACGGCTCTTGGCGGGGATGGCATTGGCACCATTGTCCTTGGCGCGCTTGTCGGCGCCCCAGCCTACCTGAATGGTTATGCCGCTGTGCCCTTGGTCAGCGGGCTATTGGACCAAGGTATGAGCGATGGAGCTGCCATGAGCTTTGTCATAGCCGGCGGTGTAAGCTGCGTTCCTGCGGCGATTGCGGTCTGGGCCTTGGTCAAGCCAAGGGTGTTTGCCGCCTACATGGGCTTTGCCATCTCTGGCGCGGTTTTGGCCGGTCTGGCCTGGCAAGTTGTGGCGTGAGGTTCTTCAAAGCCAAATGTAATCGCTGAAATTCGGTTTCAGCCATGTGATCTGCCGTGAGCCGCTTTTTTGCCGCACCGGCACAAAAAAGCCCTGATTCATTGTAATTTAGAAGAAAATTCAGACATAATGCCGATCAAACCGGCTAATGCCGTGTTAAGGCAGCCCCATTAAAAGAGGGCGAGCAGAGCAGTTCGGAGCGTTTGCATGCTCGAGTTCGAGAATGTGAGTAAGTCCTTTTGGACGGGAACACAGCGCAAGGTTATCCTTGATCGCGTGTCCTTTCGCGTTGAATTGGGTCGCAGCCTTGGCATTCTGGCCCCAAACGGCACGGGTAAAACCACTCTGATCAATATCATGGCAGGTTTGGAAAAGCCTGATGAGGGCGATGTGCGTCGCGATTGTAGAATCAGTTTTCCTTTAGGGTTCATGGGGGGTGTCATCAGCCGCGTCTCTGCTAAAGAAAACTCCCGTTATATCGCGCGGCTCTATGGCCTCGACCCGGATTATGTGGAAGCCTATTGCAGGTATGTCTGTAACCTGGGTGAGTATTTCGATCAGCCGCTTGGCACTTATTCGTCTTGCAAACGTTCACGCAAGATTCCGCCAGCACGCCGGTTGAATTCTACATCTGTCGAACTCGGCATGCCTTCGTCGATCAGATACATGTCGAAGTCTAATGCCAGCATCAATGCCAATGAAAAGCGTGACCGCATGCCAGACGAATAAGTGCCAAGCGGCTGATCGAAATACTCACCCAGGTTA
>JBCAZO010000173.1:0-5987 GCA_038532975.1 Pseudomonadota bacterium | reverse complement strand
TGTCCTCCATGAAAGGCACCAGTGACGGTGAGCCGGATTCTTCCTCTCCCTCGAAGAAAAACGTGATGCGGCAGGGCAGCGTGCCGGTGACCTCCTTGTATGCGCGGCAGGCCTCGACGAAGGTCATCAGCTGTCCTTTGTCGTCTGATGACCCGCGTCCGCGAATGACCTGACCTTTGGGCGTATCCTGAAGCTCTGGTTGGAACGGATCGGTGTGCCACAGGTCCAGCGGATCAACCGGTTGGACGTCATAATGGCCATAAAACAAAAGGTGCGGTGTGTCTTTGCCCTCTGGTCCGTCGATATGGCCCACGACCATCGGATGTCCCGGAGTGACGCGTTTCTCGGCCTGAACACCCAGCGATTGCAGATCGGCCACCAGCCAATCGGCGGCCTCCTGGCAGGGCTGCGCATAGGCCGGATCGGTTGAAATTGAAGGGATGCGCAACAGCTCCATCAGCCGCTCCATCGCCTGTGGCATGTCGGAATCAATTCGGGCCAGAACAGCATCAAGGGACATGAGATGTCTCCATTCATTGGTGGTGGAGTTTGGCGCGACCCTAGCAGCCCGGCGCGCGCTGTCCAGCACCTTGATTTGGGTCAAAGATGCCCCCGTGGCAATTTGTAAACTGTTGCCTGTCGTTGGCGGGTTCTATATCCGTCTGAGGAAATCAAAAGCGTGGTGCAAAGCATCATGTGGCCCACCCAGGCCAGACTGCCAAGGAAGGGAAGACGCGTGGATTTTTCTGCGAAGCTTGATGAGGCGATTGCACGCCTGCATGAAGAAGGTCGGTATCGGACCTTTATCGATATCGAACGTCAAAAGGGACAGTTCCCGCATGCCGTCTGGCGGCGGCCTGATGGCACAGAACAGCCTGTCACGGTTTGGTGCGGCAATGACTATCTTGGCATGGGTCAGCATCCTGCGGTCCTGGAGGCCATGCATGAAGCGCTTGATGCCACCGGGGCCGGATCGGGCGGCACGCGCAATATCTCGGGCACGACCGTTTATCACAAACGGCTTGAGGCCGAACTGGCGGATCTGCATGGCAAAGAAGCGGCGCTGCTTTTCACCAGTGCTTACATTGCCAATGACGCCACGCTCTCGACGCTGCCGAAGCTGTTCCCGGGCCTGATCATCTATTCTGATGAGTTGAACCACGCCTCGATGATCGAGGGCGTGCGCCGCAATGGTGGGGCCAAGCGCATTTTCAAGCACAACAATCTGGATCACCTGCGCGAGTTGCTTGCCGCCGATGACCCGGATTCACCAAAACTGATTGCGTTCGAATCGGTCTACTCCATGGATGGCGATTTCGCCCCGATTGAGGCGATTTGTAATCTGGCCGACGAGTTCGGCGCGCTGACCTACATTGATGAGGTACACGCGGTAGGCATGTATGGTCCGCGCGGGGCCGGTGTGGCTGAGCGTGATCGCCTCATGCACCGTATCGACATTATCAACGGCACACTCGCCAAGGCGTTTGGCGTGATGGGCGGCTACATTGCGGCAACAGCCAAGATGTGCGATGCGATCCGGTCCTATGCACCAGGGTTCATTTTCACCACATCGCTTCCACCGGCTGTAGCGGCGGGTGCAGCCGCGTCAGTGGTGCATCTGAAATCTGATCAGGCGTTGCGCGAAAAGCATCAGACCCAGGCCAAAACACTCAAGCTGCGGCTCAAAGGCCTCGGCCTGCCGCTGATTGACCACGGCAGCCATATCGTCCCGGTGATCGTCGGCGACCCGGTGCACACCAAACAGCTCAGCGATATGCTGCTCGACGGGTATGGCATCTACGTCCAGCCGATCAATTTCCCCACCGTTCCAAGAGGCACTGAGCGGCTTCGTTTCACGCCATCGCCGGTGCATGGGCCCAAAGAAATTGACCAACTTGTTCACGCTATGGACGCACTTTGGAGCCATTGCGCCTTAAATAGGTCTGAATTGTCTGCTTGAACGTGCTGCGGGTGCAATAGCACTTGCGATATGTTACAGTCGTGTGAAGTAGGGCGGGATGCACGCGAATCACGAGATTGCGCGCAGGCATAGGACAAAGGCAGTAAGGGTATGATCGGTTTCCGGTCAAAACGTGTGTCAGACGAACCGGGAGAAGAACCTCGCGGTTTCGATGCGTTTGATCTGCGCCTTGGAGACATGATGCGCGGAGAGCGCGCGACCATGGGCAAATCTCTGCTGGATGTAGAACGCGAGCTTCGGATCAAGGCCTCTTACGTGGCCGCGATTGAAAACTCTGATCCCGATGCCTTTGACACGCCTGGATTTATCCCGGGCTACGTGCGCTCTTATGCGCGCTACCTGAATATGGATCCTGACAAAGCGTTCGAATCGTTCTGTCAGGAAAGTGGTTTTTCCATTGCGCATGGCATGTCGGCCGAGGCCTCAAGCCTGCGACGCGGTGAGATCGCCAAAGCCCGCCGCAAGATGCATCGTGAAGATCCCATTGCGGTGCCCAAGACGCCCTTTATTCCGGCCAAGGAATCCTTTGTGTCAGGTGTGGAACCTGGCGCAATTGGCTCGGCCCTTGTTCTGATGCTGCTCATCGGCGGTATCGGTTACGGCGGCTGGAGCGTTTTGAATGAAGTTCAACGCGTGCAGTTTGCGCCGGTGGAAAACACACCTGATGTGCTCAGCGATCTTGATCCCCTCAACGGGGTGGTTGCCGCACCTCCAGGTGCCGAGACTTCAGAGGATCCAACCCAGACGGCAGATGGCGGATTTGAAGCGCCGCGTGACGAGCGTCTGGACCGGCTTTATCGGCCACAGGCGCTTGATGTGCCGGTGCTGACCGCGCGCGACGCTCCGATTTCAACGCTGGACCCGTCTGAAGTGGGCACGTTCCGCCCCGAACTTCCATCAGCGGACACAGCACCTTCGAATTTCGCCTCTGATACGGCACCGTCCAATTTCTCGTCCAACGCGCTTGCCGCGGCAACACCTGAAGAGCCTGGTGTCGAAACACCTTTGGTGAGCCCTCAGGTTTTGACAGATCAGCCGCAGGGCGTGCGCATGGTGGCTGTGCGCCCGGCATGGGTTCGGGTGCGCGCAGCCGATGGCACAGTGCTGTTTGAAGGCATTATGAATGCTGGCGACACCTGGGATGTTCCTGTGACGGAAGAGCCCTCTGAGTTGCGCGTTGGTGAATCCGGGTCGATCTATTTCGCCCTGAACGGTCAGCACTACGGCCCAGCCGGGCCAAGTGGGCAGGTGACATCAGGCCTGCCGTTGGACGCGCAGATGTTGGCGGATGCTTTGCAGGTTGCTGACATTAACCAGGACGAAGACCTGCTGCGCTATGTTGCGGAACTTCAAGGTGTGACTGAGGCGCCAGTGACGGCACCCGAGGACTAAACGCCGCAAGGCAATTGCCTCTTGCGCCGCTGCAACCTATTGTCAGTTTAAGCTTACAACGTTGCGGACCCGCGCTCATGTCGCTCAATCACATTCGTCCCTGGCGCAATATCTATCGCCGCGAAAGCCGTCAGATCATGGTGGGCAATGTCCCTGTGGGTGGTGATGCCCCGATCAGTGTGCAGACAATGACGAATACCGTCACTACGGATATCCCTGGCACCATCGCACAGGTACAGGCCACCGCCGAGGCTGGGGCCGATATCGTAAGGGTTTCGGTGCCGGATGAAGATTCTTCGCGCGCGCTGAAAGAGATCGTGCGCGAAAGCCCGGTGCCGATTGTGGCGGATATTCATTTTCACTATCGCCGGGGTATCGAGGCGGCTGAGGCCGGCGCGGCCTGTTTACGGATCAATCCGGGCAATATCGGCAGCGAGGATCGGGTGCGCGAAGTGATCAAAGCGGCGCGCGATCACGGCTGTTCGATGCGTATTGGCGTGAATGCCGGGTCTTTGGAAAAGCACCTGCTTGAGAAATACGGAGAGCCCACGCCGGAGGCGATGGTGGAATCCGGCCTCGATCATATCAAGGTGCTGGAAGATAACGATTTTCATGAATTCAAGATAAGCTGCAAGGCGTCGGATGTGTTCATGGCCGCTGCTGCCTATCAGGCGTTGGCCGAGGCCACGGATGCACCGATTCACCTTGGCATCACGGAGGCAGGCGGCCTTGTCTCGGGCACAATTAAATCCGCGATTGGGCTGGGACAACTGTTGTGGATGGGCATCGGTGACACGATCCGCGTGAGCCTGAGCGCTGATCCGGTGGAAGAGGTGAAAGTCGGCTACGAAATCCTGAAATCCCTCGGCCTACGCCATCGCGGCGTGAATATCATTTCCTGCCCCTCCTGCGCGCGGCAGGGGTTTGACGTGATCAAAACCGTTGAGGCGCTGGAAAAGCGGCTGGAGCATATCAAGACGCCCATGAGCCTGTCGATCATCGGCTGTGTGGTGAATGGCCCCGGAGAGGCGTTGATGACCGATGTCGGCTTTACCGGTGGCGGCGCGGGGTCGGGCATGGTCTATCTGGCGGGTAAAGCCAGTCACAAGCTGTCCAACGACGAGATGATCGAGCACATCGTGGAACAGGTCGAGAGAAAGGCCGCGGAAATTGATGCTGCGGAAGCGGCGCAGGCGGCGGAATAAGGATAATTCTTAATAGCTTAACGCGCTATCTTACAGCAGCTTATTCGCTTCGGAGCTCTTCCACCAGCACCAGCATTTCATCCGCTGGAACAAAGCCTCGCAGCATCTGGGTTTGCATCACGAATGTCGGTGTGCCGGAAATGCGTAGACGTTGTGCCAAGGCATGATTGGACTCAATCACTTCTGTCACATCATCACTTTCCATATGCGCGAGAATGTCATCCGTGGGCAGGCCAAATGTGTCGCTGAGCCGTCGCAAGGCAGGTTCAGACACCTCTCCGGGCAGGGCGATCAAGGCGTCATGTACGGCCTTGTATTCTTCGTCGCCAGCCACTTGTTTCACGGCAATGGCAAAACGGGATGAGATAAGAGAGTCTTCCCCGAGAATGGGAAATTCCTTTACAATCAACCTGATATTGCCATCGGTTTCCAGCAGAGTTTCGATCTCGGGATGGGCACGCCGACAAAATCCGCAGCGATAGTCGATAAACTCGACCAGTGTGATATCTCCGTCAGGATTGCCGCCGACCCAGGAATGCGTGTCCTGAAACAAGGCCTCTTCGTTGGCAGCAACCAGCGCCAGGTCGGCTTCGGCCTGTTGCGCCGCTTCGCGCTCTTCCAGAACAGCGACGGCCTCCATGATCACTTCGGGGTTTTCCAGAAGATATTCCCGAATTTCGGCGCGAAAGGCCTCGCGCTCGGCATCGCTCATCCCGTCGAGATCAAGGCTCTGCGCGGGCAGGGCGAGCGCGGTGAGTATCGTCACGGATGCAAGCCATATCTTCATGATGTCTCTCCCGGGTTTACCGTTTCTTACCGGCGCGTTTGGCTGCCGAAAGAATGTCTTGAGCTCTTCGATACCCCGCCGAGCCCTGAGGTAAAAGCCCCGATGCACGTTTGGCATGGATTGCGGCGTCTTCCAACCGATTGACCATGGCATAGCGCTCTGCCGTCACAACCGAAGCCATGCCTGTGTCCCCCAGTTTGGCATAAGCGGTCGCCATATCTCGCAAAAGCCGTGGGTCACGACCATCGGATGCACGTGATTTTTCAAGAAGTTGCAGAGCTTTCTTCGTTTGACCTGTGGCCAGCATGGCCCGACCATACGATCCTTGGATCAGTGCGTTGCGCGGTGCAAGCTGTGCCGCACGACCATAGGCACTCACGGCGGCGTCGAACTGCCGGCTTTCCATCAGGATCTGTCCTTTAAGCTCGTAATAATAGGGATCTTTCGGATTGGCCGCGATGGCTTTGTCGATCAAAGGCAGGGCGCGATTGAGATTGGAGCGCCTGTGCCAGGCGACGGCTTCGCGCATTGCCTTGATGTCGGCATAGCCGGACTCGCCCGCGCGGTTGAGGGTCCATTTGGGGGACCGTTGGAAGGCGGAAAGCTTGCCTTTTGCGCGCAT
>JBCAZO010000172.1:0-5990 GCA_038532975.1 Pseudomonadota bacterium | reverse complement strand
GCACGCGGCGCAGGGGCTGAGTTTCGGTTTTATCAAACGGATCCGGATGACGCCGTGGCGCGGGCCAGGGCGCGCGGGGCTTATATTTTGCAGGAACCGACGGATAAGCCGCACGGGCTGCGCGAGGCTTATATCGTGTGCGACAACGGCTATGCCTGGGTGCCGTCACGGCCGCTGAACTTGGAGTAAACCGCTATGAGCAAAACGCTGTTGTCCTTTGGGCATGGGTATTCCGCGCGCGCACTGGCGCGGCGTTTGGTGCCGCAAGGCTGGACGATCTACGGCACCACTCGGTCGGTGGATAAGGTGGATGTTCTGCGTAAGGAGGGTGTGCATCCTGTGGTGTGGCCCGGCGGAGATTTGAGCAAGGCTTTTGACACTGCCACACATCTGCTGATCTCCGCAGGGCCGGGACCAGATGGCGATCCGGTGTTGAATGCCTGTCGTGACGAAATCACGGTGCTTGCCCCTCGGCTCGATTGGGCAGGGTATCTTTCAACAACTGGCGTGTACGGCGATCATCAGGGCGGCTGGGTCGATGAAGCCACGCCACTGACCCCGTCGACCCGACGCGGGCAGTTGCGAGTAGAGGCCGAGGCGGCATGGCAAGCCATCGAGGGTTTGCCGCTGCACATCTTTCGACTGGCTGGAATTTATGGCCCGGGTCGCGGCCCGTTTGCCAAAGTGCGGCAAGACACGGCGCGACGGATCGTGAAAAAAGGCCAAGTATTCAGCCGCATTCACGTCGAAGACATCGCCCAGGTTCTTGAAGCCTCCATAAAGAAACCCAATCCGGGAACGGCGTATAATGTCTGCGACAATGACCCGGCTCCGCCTCAGGATGTCATTGGGTATGCCGCTGAGTTGCTTGGCCTGCCGCTGCCGCCTCAAGTCGATTTTGACACGGCGGATATGACGCCCATGGCGCGGTCGTTTTATGCCGAGTCTAAACGCGTGGACAACACGCGGATCAAGGATGATCTGGGGGTCGAGTTGATCTATCCGGATTATCGGACAGGCTTGCAGGCTTTGTTGGAAAACGAAGGCTAGGAGTGTCGGCATCGGGAAGACGTTCGACCGTTTTCATGATCGAACGTCCGCTGTAACTCTGTATTATGACTTCATTTTATTTGGCAGCAACGTGTCGGCGGTGATCACTAATTCCAGCCTGCTGGGGCTTTGCTCCGGTTATCTTGTGAAGCATCGGCGCCAGCTTGGGGTGCCTGAAGGTGAAGCCATGAGACAGCAATCGCGATGGTATTACACGTTGACCACTTAGCATTGTCTCACGCCCCATATCTCCAAGAAGGGTGGCGAGTATCCAACTTGGCGCTCTCAAGAAAACCGGGCGGTTCAACGCTTGCGCAAGAGCGTGCGTAAACTCCAAATTGCGGACCGGGTGTGGTGCGGTTGCGTTCAAAGCGCCTTCGATCTCCTCATTGGCAATCGCAAAGGCAATCACGCGGACAAGGTCGTCTTGTTCGATCCAGGACATCCATTGTTGTCTGTCGCCCATGAAGCAGCCAACACCAAATTCAAATGGGGTGAGCAGCTTGGCCAAGATGCCGCCGTCGACGCCAAGAACAAGCCCGATGCGGAGCCGGACAACACGCACACCGTATTGGGCAATAGTCTTCGCTGATTGTTCCCAAGCTTCGCAGACGTCATGAACAAATGCCGGTTCAAAACCTGCCTCTTCTGACAATTCTTCATCGCCGCGCAAGCCGTACCATCCGATGGCTGACCCGTTGATCAGGCATTTGGGTTTGCTTTCTAACCTTTGGATCAATGCATTTACGCCGTTTGTCATATCGACCCGGGATTGGATGATTTTGGCGCGTTTCTTTTTGGTCCAAAGACCATTTGCGATGGGTTCGCCCGCAAGGTTTACGATGGCATCGAGGTGATCTGCGCTGTGAATCTGATCAAGGTTGGTGATGACGCGCACTGGATGAGTCAGCGCGTCCGCCTTTTTGAGGTCACGCGTGACAACAGTTACGAAATGACCCGCTGCGACCAGGGCGTCGACGACGCGTTGGCCGATAAATCCTGTACCTCCTGTGATCAGGATATGTTGGCGTGGTGGCAAGGTAGTCACCAGGTCTGCCGGGTTTCCTCGATCGAGGCGGTCACTGCGGGATGCGGCAAGCAAATCACGTGCGCTGAAGATGCCAACGCCGATAGCAGACACTGTCGCCATAACACTCCACCAGCCGTAACTCACGGGCACAAAGCCAGTTGGCAGAGAGGACCAAGTCCAAAGATATGGCGCGGCGAGAGCCAGAATAGCCCCATAGTTCAGGGCGAGAAGCGTATGATTGATCCGTTCGCTACCGGGCAGTTTGCGGGTCATGTCCTCTTCGACAAAATCCCAAAGGGTGATCATGACTTCCACGACAAGAATTGTCGTGAGCAATATAGCGAATGCGCCATGCGGTTCGAGCCAGGCGAAGCACAGGAAGATCACGGCGTAAAAGAAGTTGCGCACCCCATGCAGGCGCAGTTCTGTTTTCTGCGAGGCGCGCCAGGCGAGGCGCTCGCTGCCTTCGTGGTGCACGAGCGTGTCGAAGGCGCCCATAACAACCTGAATTGAAATCAGTGTCCAAAGGATTGGGTTGTCCATGATTAGTCCTCCATATCTGAAAATATTGCGTCCTGATGGATCAGCTCGCCAAACAGCATGCTCTGAAGGCTGAGGGAAAAGAGAAACCGGCCATCACCGAGGTCTTGATGTCTGATGGTCAACGCACCTGGGCGAAGCCATCTAGGGAGCCGTAGTTTTCTAGTGCCGAGTTGCAGGAAGTAATGGTCGCTTTCGAAACAGAGACGGTCATGGCCTGCGCGGACACGAAGCGCCATGCCAATGCCTGCGCCGATATACTCCTCAATCCCGGTGGGTCCGGCGAAACGCTTGGAGCTGTGGATGACCTGCGGAAAACCAGAGGCGCGACCATATTGCCGTACCCAAAACTGACCGCTTCCGGCTTGGTCCTCGGTCACCGAAACCACGGCTGGTTGGTTCACCGAAGACATGTCGTAGGGCAGGGGGCCGCCAATCAATCTAGCAGTCTGAGCCAATAAACGCCCCATGAGGTTCATACGCATGGCAACGACCTTTCCCTGGTAGACAACGCTTTCTCCACCAGACAGCCGTTTGCCAAACCGCGCCCGTACCCTGAACGGCAACGCGTTCCAGTTTCTTTTGCTGAGCAAAGTTTTAAAACGGTGATCGGATTGAACCTTTGGGGAAAAAGCGAGGCTTGCATATTCCATTTTGCACCTTTTACTGATTGATCGGATATTTCTGTAGAAAGAGAAATAAAAGTCCAAATTTTTTTACATTGTTTAGTCGGTCTTCTTGCCCCCGATTTTGAGCAGGGTGAGAACCTTGTCGCCCATTTTCATGAGCATTGAGAGTTTGGATTTTGGCACATTCAACATCTGGTCAGACCAACGATCAGCGGTCACCAAAAAATCTTGCATTTCCTGCATTCGGCTTAGGGCAACCGGATGTAACCCGGGTTCATCGACAGCCTGCTTCACACAAATGTCTATCGCACGCATGGCTGGGTCGATTTCACGCTCTTTGCGCCCTTTGGCGATCAACATGGCCATCTCCCAGACATCAGTCTCCGCAACAAAATGCTCGCGGCGATCTCCGGCAACCGGCACGCGGCGGATCAAGCGCCATCCAACAAGCTCTTTCAGTGAGTTTGAGACATTTGACCGGGCGATACCCAGCTCTTCTGATATTTGCTCGGCATTCATTGGAGCTTCGCTCAGAAAGAGCAGCGCGTGAATTTGCGCGACCGAGCGGTTCACGCCCCACTGACTGCCCATGTCGCCCCAGTAGAGGACAAACTTAGATTTTGCAGAAGAATCGGATATATCGGTAATTTCTGTCATAACAGAAATAGTAGACAAATTTAAGTTAGAGTCAAGCAGCTTCAGAGGAGGGTAATCAAATCACAACAGCTCAATGAAAAATCGCACCCGGATGGGTGCGATTGATCTAACATATGCGCGGCGCTTAGCGGCGGATGCCGAGGCGTTTGATGAGGTCGGTGTAGCGCGCCTCTTCTTTCGCCTTGAGGTAGTCCAGCAGCTTGCGGCGCTGTGCGACCATTTTCAGAAGACCACGACGTCCGTGGTTGTCTTTCTTATGGGTCTTGAAATGCTCTGTCAGCGTGGTGATGCGCGACGTCAGAATGGCAACCTGGACTTCGGGCGAACCTGTGTCGCCCTCTTTGGTTGCGAACTCTTTCATCACCTTGGCTTTTTCTTCGGCCGTGATCGACATCGGGATCTCCTTTTCGTCAAAGGGTGAAGGGCGCAAGCCGGGATGTCGTCCAGCAAGGTCCTATGGAGAAGCTGCGCATATAGGAGATTCTCAAACCGAAGGGAAGCCTAAACTTACCGGCCCTGTGGAATGACCTCATACCCCGGTTGTTCGGGTTCATCATCGACCATCTCTGGCGGAAACCCCGGAGCACGGATATCGAGACCGGTGGCATCTTCCAGCCTGCGGATGATGTTCGGCGACAGCTCTCGTGGCCCGTAGCGTTCGATGCCATCATCGAAGATTTTCATCATCAACGGGTTCATTTCCAGCGGTACACCGGCGCGATCGGCGACGTCCTGAAAAAGACCGATGTCTTTCTTGACCAGATCCATCGTGAAGGAGATATCCCGGCTGCCGTTGAGAATAACCTGGCTTTCGGTTTCGTGAACAAAGGATGTGCCTGAGCTGATCTTGAGCGCCTCATAGGTGGTGTTAAGGTCCATCCCCGCCGCCTTGGCGGTAACAAGCGCTTCGCAACAGGTGATCAGGTTGGCGGTGGCGAGGTAGTTCGTGATCACCTTGAGGACTGAAGCGCTGCCCAGATCGCCAGTGTGCAGGATGCGCCGACCCATCTTGGTCAAAAAGGGAAGGATGCGCTCAAAGGTCTCGCGGTCGCAACCGGCAAAGATCGAAATATTTCCGGTATCGGCTCGGTGACAGCCCCCCGAGACTGGGCAATCCACGGCAGCACCGCCTTTCTCGATCACCATCGCCCCGAGCCGTTTGACCTCGGCTTCATCTGTCGTGGACATTTCCATCCAGATCTTGCCGGGGCCAACCTCGGGCAGCATCTCTTGCATGACGGCATCCGAGGCCGCAGGGCTTGGTAAACAGGTGATCACCGCATCACACTCACGCATCATCTGCGCCGGACTTTCCCCACTTTTTGCGCCTTTGGCGACGGCGGCATCGACTAGCTTGGCATTCAGATCATGCACTGTCAGGTCTACACCATTGCGTAAAAGCGAACCGCTCAGTTTGCCCCCCACATTGCCGAGGCCAATGAACCCTACTTTCATGATCGTCTCCCTTGGATCGCTTATGCGCTTCGACCCATCGTGGTCATGCGCAGCCACAGGTCTTGCCTGTCTGCGACATCCTCAGGTCGTCAATACCGGGAAAGGCCTATCGCACGCGAAGCGTATCTCCGTAGGTGATCTTTGGCTCAAGTACGATCCGTTTGGGGTCTTGCGGGGCTTCAGATCCGGATCGCGCGACAATGATCTCGGCGGCCCGGCGGCCGATTTCCAACCGGCAGGAATCCATCGTTGCCAGTTCCTGTGGCAAGCCCCGTAACAGGTTAACACCATTGAACCCGGCAAGGCCCATGGCATTGGGAATATCGACGCCCTGTTCCATAAGATAGAGCAATCCGCCCGCACCGATGAGATCGTTGGAATAATAGATAAAGTCGAGGTCCGGGCTTCGGTTCAGCACGTCGCGCGTCATCTCGCGGCCTTTGGCCAAAGCCGAGCCGCCGGAATAGAAATCGCTGTCTTCAATCTCTACTCCGGCCTTGGCCAGCGTCTCGGTGAAACCCTCAAACCGTTTGCGCGCCCGGTGATCGAGCAGCATTTTCTACTCGGGCGGTTCGGCGCTTGCCAAAGGCCGCGAGATGACGCGCGATGTGCTGAACCGAAGCCCGGAC
>JBCAZO010000171.1:0-5995 GCA_038532975.1 Pseudomonadota bacterium | reverse complement strand
TTCTCGGTCAGCGTGGTTTTCCCGGCATCAGGGTGGCTGATAATGGCAAAGGTGCGCCGACGGGCAATCTCGGACGGCAGGTCAGGGCGATTTGAGGCGGTATCCAACATGCGCGCCGATATAGAGGGGTGCAGGGGTGCGTGCAACAACGGAACTCACAGGGGGTTTTCGCGTTAAGCTTCTAAACCAATAGGAGGAGTCGCATGTCATCCGATCCCAAAAAACCCGTCATCGCCCGTCCCGAGGGTGATAACGAGCTTGCCAAACCCGTTGCCGAACGAAAGCCAGGTGAATCGGCCAAGCCTAGCAATAACGTGACCGCGAAGGATGCCTTTGGCGCCCCGCGCAACGATCCAGAATGGACGCGCGAGGCGATGGAGGCCAAGATGAGAAAGCCCGGTTTCGAAGGCACCGAGGATAAGGTGCACGAAGAACAAGCCAAGGACTTGAAGAACTGACCTCGTCCAAGTTCTGGACCAGTATGCTGGCAGTTTTGCATGCAATTGATTGTGCCATGCCGAAATACGAGGGGCGCGTCCCAGAGGTATTTGCCTGACAGTTTCCGTCAGCAGTCATCCGCCTGCAATCTTTCCTCTGTAGACGCAAAGGACGATTCGTGAGAGCATAAGAACATTATATGAACATCAGGGAGTTTCACCATGTCACTTATGGACGTTGCAAATGAATTGGTTGCCGGGTGTCGCGAAGGGCGCGAGGCGGAAAATCTGGATAAACTTTATGCGCAGGATGCCGTCTCGGTTGAGGCTATGGCGATGGAAGAAACCGGTATGGGCCGCGAGGTTCAGGGGCTTGATGCCATCAAAGGCAAGCATGAGTGGTGGAACAATGCCATGGAAATGCTTGACGGCACGATCAGTGATCCAATGCCGCATGGCGATGATAAGTTCGCTGTGATCTTCAAAATGAAGGCCAAGGAGAAGGCCAGCGGCAATGTCATGGATATGGAAGAGGTGGGTGTCTATACCGTCAAGGACGGCAAGATCGCCCGAGAAGAATTTTTCTATTCAATGGATGGCGGCAGCTAATCGCGTGAGGCGCGTTTAAGTAGACTGGCCGCGTCGGGGTGTTTGAGGAGCTTTTCGCTTACCTCAAAATCCTGATGCGGCTTGTCGCCATGCGCGTTGATCTCTGGCACAAGGCTGTCGCCAACGTCGTGTGGCAGAGCGGCGCGAGTGCGGGGATCAACCAGCAATGTCTCTGCGGCAATCCCTTCGGCATAGATGATCTGATGATCATCAAAGAGAAGCTGGAAGTAGTCGATGAACCCACCATCCTCCTGCACGACCGTGTCGCCATTCACGAGGTGCCGTGCGCGTACCAGAACTTCGGCGCGCCCTGCACCAATTGCATCTGATCGTTGGTAAATAAAAAGCCGGTGCTCGGGGCTGAGAACAAGATCATTGGTGTTGTTGAGCGCGCCTGCTCGAATGCGGATGGGCGCAAACTCTCCGACTGCGCGCACCGTCGATTGGCCAATCCAGCGGATGCGCTGCACCCCGTCGTCACGTGTCAGGATCTCATCCCCGACGCGCAGATCCTCAATCGGCACCTGCGCGCCCGAGGCTGTGGTGATCTGCGTGCCGCGGGAAAACGAAACACAGGCCACTTCGGCGAATTTCTGGCACGCGGTGTCTTGATCTATGCCGACCAGAGCGTAGCCGGTTTTGGGGCGTATTTGTGCCAAAGGCAGCACGTAGACCTGGGCCACGTGACCTGCTTTGTCGACTTCGACCATTATGAGAAGTTCGGTGGTCTTGCCGGTGCTCGACATCATCGTCAGGCAGCAATCTAGATGCACCTCATTCCCGGTCGTGCCCAGGCGCGTGTCAGGTGCCACAGCAAACCGCCCCTCTGTGTCTGGCGACAAGGCCAAACGGTGCTGCAGCGCGCCTTTGCGCAAGTCGTATACATCGTCGAGATCCAGTTCGCTTGCAAAGGATATAGGATCACCATGATTGGCGCCGTTGGTCACACTGAAATCCACGGCCAGATAGACCGGCACAGAATAGGTGGGACCGTCGGAGACTGAGGTCATATGGCGTTCCTGATAACTCGCGTGAACCGATTATTCATGAGATTACATAGGATTATGGCGGTATCGGGTCAACGCGTTGGTGTTTTGCTGGCATCCTTTCGCGCAGTTGGTTTAGATGCAAAGCAAACAGTGAGGGAGAATAAAACATGGATTTGGGTATAAAAGGTAAACGCGCATTGGTCTGTGCGTCGTCCAAGGGCCTTGGGCTTGGTTGTGCACGCGCACTGGCCGAAGCCGGGGTCGATCTGGTCATGAACGCGCGCGGGGCCGAGGCGCTTGAGGCGTCGGCAGAGGGCATTCGCAAGGATTTTGGCGTGTCCGTAGAAACCGTCGCTGCTGATGTGACCACCGAGGAAAGCCGCGCGCCGGTTGTGGCGGCGGCCAAGGGTGTGGACATCCTTGTGACCAATGCGGGCGGTCCGCCGCCGGGTATGTGGATGGATTGGGACCGCGAGGATTTCATCAAGGCGTTGGATGCAAACATGCTGACGCCGATTGCTTTCATGAAGGCGCTTTTGCCAGACATGATGGCGCAGGGCTGGGGCCGGGTGGTCAATATCACATCGGTGAGCGTGAAAGCCCCGGTGCCGGTTCTGGGGTTGAGTAATTCGGCGCGAGCAGGTCTCACTGGTTACGTGGCCGGCACATCCAGGCAGGTCGCAGGAAAAGGCGTTTGTATCAATAATTTACAGCCCGGAATTCATGCAACAGAACGGGCCGATGCACTTGACAGTGGCGTGGTCAAGGCGCAGGGGATTTCGATGGAAGAGGCCCGCACACAGCGCGCGGCGACCATCCCCGCCGGACGGTATGGCACAATCGAAGAATTCGGTGCGGCCTGTGCGTTTCTCTGCAGCCAGCATGCAGGTTTCATCATTGGGCAGAACATCCTTTTGGATGGTGGCGCGACGAACACGACGATGTAGGCCGTGGCAGAAGGGTTTTCTCTGAAAGATCAGCTGTTTAACGCGGACAGCATCGGTGATCTGGCGGCGGAATATGCCGCTGCACTGCCGGGGTTTGACGCGAAGGCCTTTCATGCGCAGGTGATGGGCGGCCTGGCAGACCGGGAACTCCTGGCCCGGCTGGACTGGATCGCCGATTGTCTTGAACCAAGGCTTTCATCTGATTTCCCGACCATGGCGGATCAGATTGAGGCCGCGATGCCACCGCCGCTGGACCCGTCGAAAACAGATGATGATTTTGGCCGTTTCATCCATGCCGTGCCGGGTATCCTGGCCGTGCGACATGGGTTGGAGGATCATCGGGAAAGGGCGCTTGATCTGCTTTATCAGGCGACCCAGCGGTTTTCGATGGAGTTCTATATCCGCCCGTTCCTGAATCGCTGGCCGGAAGAAACATGGGCGCAGCTGGCACGCTGGGTTGAGGATGGCAATTACCACGTACGCCGGTTGGTGAGTGAAGGGACGCGGCCGTCTTTGCCTTGGGCGAAGAAAATCGAGATTGATCCATTGCGCCCGCTGGAGTTTCTCGATGACCTGCATGCAGATCCGGCGCGTTTTGTGACAAGATCGGTCGCCAACCATCTGAATGATATATCAAAAATAGACCCTGATGCTGTGATTGGGAGACTGCGTAACTGGAAGAAAACAAGGCGCCAGAGCGAAAAGGAACTGGCGTGGATAACCCGACATGCGCTGCGGACGCTCATCAAGCAAGGCCATCCCGGCGCGCTTGCGATGCTGGGCTTTGCGCAGGACGTGCCGCTGAACGCGCTGCTTAAAACCCGCCCTAATCCGGTGCATATCGGGGTCAGTCTGTACCTGACGGCTGAGATTTCCGCAGACACGGCCCTGCCGGTGCTAGTAGATTACGTCATGTATTTTCACCGCCCGAATGGCCGCACGGGCCAGAAGGTGTTCAAGTGGAAACAGGCCCATCTGAAGGCCGGACAGGTTTTAACGCTGACCAAAAGCCACAAGCTCAAGGGCAATGCGAGCACCTTTACCCTGCATCCCGGACCGCATCGCGTGGCGCTTCAGGTCAATGGCAAACGTGTGGCCGAAGCAGGATTTGATCTGGTCGATAAAGCGTGATCACGTTTTCGCGGGTGGGAGCAGTTGAGGCTGGCTCGGGCCTGTGAGCCTTGCTAGGCGAACCGGAGCGCCAAACCACTCTGGCCACACCACGCAGGACAACTCTACATGCAAACCACTGCTATTCTGGTCATTTTTGGCCTGATCATTCTTGCCAGCCTCTTTGCCGCGCCCAGACGGGCCACTGTGGACGGGTTTTTTGGAGGGGCCGGGGCCAAGGGGCGCGCTCCGGGTCTTTGGACATTGGTGCTCAGTCAGGTGACGACGTGGATCTTTGCCCGGTCGCTGATGAACTCCGCCATTCTGGGGTACTTTTATGGCATCTGGGGTGTGCTGGCTTATGCGGCCTATTACGGCTCCTTCCTGACTGGCGGGTATGTTGTGGGCCGGCTGCGCGCCGAAGGGGCAGGATCGGTACAAGACTGGCTGCGCGACCGCTTCGGCGGCACGGGCACGACCTGTTACAACCTCGTCATTGCAATACGGCTATTGTCCGAAGTGTTTGCCAATCTTCTTGTCGTGGGGCTGATCTTTGCGGCGGCTTTGCCCGAAATAGGCTTTGCACGAGAAGCGGCGATCCTTTTGGTGGCTGGTCTGGGTTTGGCCTATAGCGCCTGGGGTGGGCTAAGTGCGGCTTTGCGCACGGATGTATTGCAAATGCTGGTGTTTCTGGTGGTTTTCGCCGTGGCTTTCATGGCGCTCATCACCAGTCCCGGATTCGACATCGGAGCGGTTCTGACGGCCGAAGGCGCAAGTGGGGCCTGGAATGGTCAGATTCTGTTGCTGGTCGCTCTCTTGCAGGTGTTTTCCTATCCAATCCATGATCCGGTGATGATGGACCGTGGGTTTCTGGCCGATCGCGCCACAACACGGGCGTCGTTCATCCATGCGTTCTGGATTTCCTTCCTGTGTATCCTCGGTTTTGGCTTCTTCGGCATCGAAGCCGCGTTGCAGGGGGCGGAATATGAGGCCGAGCTTCTGGGCACATGGGCGCAGATGTTCCCGCCCTGGGTCTTCACCGCGCTCATGGTCTCGCTTCTGGTGAGCGCGCTTAGCACGCTGGACTCCGCGCTGGCGAGCTCTGCGCGGCTTATGGTGGACGAGTTGGGCCTGGCGTCGCGCACGTTGTCCGGTGGTCGGTTGGCTATGGTTGGCTTCATGTCTGCCGGAACCGCTTTGACCTTGTGGGGCAACCAAAGCCTGTTCGATGCCGTGGCCGTGAGCGGCACGGCGAGCCTTTTCCTGACGCCGGTGATGGTGGCGGGTCTGGTGATGGGCCTGCGCGTGCCGGTCTGGGCCTATGGGGTCAGCTTTGCGGCAGCGATGGCGGGGGCCTTCGGGTATTTCCAAAGGGCGGTTTTCTTCGACGGTACGGCGCTGGCTGAGTGGCATAAATATGAGCAATTGCTTGCGATTTGTGTGGGGGTGTTGATCATTGGATTTGCCGCTGTTTTCCTTAGCGCGCGCCGCCCGAATTGAGCGACGGCATTTTTTGCAGTAAAAAATGGGCCGGAAAATTTGATTTTTCCGCGCGTGCCCCCGGAAAAATCCGTGTTTTGGGGCGTATTCGTTCTTCCAACCGGCGGCGGGACCGCTTAGATACGGTTGGTGACAATCCAAAGGGGCCGCTGGGAAAGGCCCGGGATATGGGAGACAAACAATGCTGAACAATATCGGCCTTCCGGGCATTCTTCTTATTGCCGTGGTCGTGCTTGTGCTTTTCGGGCGCGGCAAAATTTCGTCGCTGATGGGCGAAGTGGGCAAGGGCATCACGTCGTTCAAGAAAGGCGTGGCCGAGGGCAATAAGGAAATCGAGGACGCCAGCGAAGACGCGGCGGAGGCGGCCAAGGACGTCACGCCTGAGACGGACAAAGACAAGGCG
>JBCAZO010000170.1:0-6004 GCA_038532975.1 Pseudomonadota bacterium | reverse complement strand
CAACACCTTTGGGGCGCAGGCTGAGATACCACAGGTGATCCGGGGCAAGCACATACATGTGCGTTGGAAACACGGTTGGCAGAACGGATGTGATGCGCCAATCACCTTCTAAACGCTCATTATTGGGATGCGCATGCCCGTAGGTTGCATTGCCGACCTTTTGGAAAGTCTGGTAGGTGAACGCGTCGTGTACATCGTCGGGGAACACCGTTTTTTCAACCGGAAACCATGCCCCCACAGTGGCCTTGTGCGCCACGGGCAAATGATAGCCTTCCATGAAGTTTTCAGTCAGCAGTTTCCAGTTCGTGTTCCACACATGCTCTTCGTGAACCACGGGCACGTAGTGTTCCATTCCGTATCGGTCGACCACATCGTGTAGGGGCGCAAGGATATCCGCGACCGAGGGCGCCTCGGGGTTGAGCGTGACATAAATCCAGCCATTCCAGATTTCAGTGCGAATCTCGGGCAGGCAGATGGATTTTTTGTCGAAGCCTTCCGTGCGCTCCATATGGCCTGCGCCGATCAGTTGACCTGACAGATCATAGGTCCAGGCATGATAGGGACAGACCACGCGGCTGGTGCATCCTTTGCCCTCTAAGAGCTGCATCATCCGGTGGCGGCACACATTCGAAAAGGTTTTGATCTCACCTGCTTTGTCACGGATCGTGAAGATCGGGTCGCCCGCGATACTGAACGTGATGTAGTCGCCCGGATTGGGGATTTCTGCGGCCAAGCCGGGGCATAGCCAGTCCTGCCGGAATATAGCGTCCGTTTCCCGCTCGGCGACGTCCTCGTTACGATAGAGCCTGGGATCGGCGCTCATTGCACGTTCAAGAGGCCCGTTGGCTGTTAGGGCGAGTTGCTCAAGAAGAATGGAAGCGGTCATCTGTTGGACCTCAGTCTGGGATCACAGCGGTGACTTCGATTTCAACCACCCATTCGGGTCGCGCAAGTGCGGGCACAACAAGACCGGTGGAACAGGGGTGCACCCCTTTGAGCCATTTGCCCATCTCCTGATAGACCTCCTCGCGGTAACGGATGTCAGTGAGATAGACAACGATACGGCACACGGCTTCCATTGTCGTTCCGGCCTCTTCCAGAAGCATCTGGATGTTCGCCATGGTTTTGGCGGTCTGTTTGGTCACGTCGCCCACATGCAGGCTTTCGCGCGTGTCCAGATCCTGGCTGACCTGACCGCGCAGGAAGACCATGGTGCCTTTGGCGACCACGCCCTGGCTCAGGTCATTGTCGAGGTTTTGTTCCGGGTAAGTCTCTTTGGTGTTGAAGGGGCGAATGCGTTTGTGAAGCATGAGGTGGTCCTGCGTATGGGTTTGGCCTAGTGCCGGGTGCCTTTGCCCCAGACGTTATCTGACAGTTCTGCCGCTTTGTGCGCAAATTCAAGCGGGCCCTGCCAGTCAAAATTGCGATAGACCGCTGCCAGTTGCGCAAAGGGCGGTGACTGCGCAAAGAGCTGGAACGTCAGGCGATGGCCGGCATAGTCCGAGTTCAGCAGATCGCGTGCGAGACTGAGAAGGCGGCGGCGGTCGTCAGCCAACCAGTCGTCATTGATCGAATAGAACTTGTCCATCCACGGCTTGGTGTCCGCCGCGGCAAACGTGGCGGCGTCGGGTGTGACGCAGATCTGCCCGCCGCAGAGTTCGCGTGCGATATGCATCATGCGTGGCAGGTTGGTCAGGGCATGCACCCGACCGGACATCAGCATGGACTGGTTGGGCATCAACAGGCCATTGGGGCTTTTCTCAGCCGTGGCAATCGAAGCCGTCAGGAAGGCATCGATGCCTTCGCGCCAGACGGCCAGCTCGCTCAGCTTCTCCTGCACGGCTTGCTGTTTGTCGAGGCCGGTTTGTTTCACGTTCCAAAGGGCTGCACCGATAATGAGGTCGGCATAACTCAGCGTGCGCTGAACGAATGGGAAGGCGGAATACCGGTGCAGTGTCGTGCGGATGAAGGCTGCGGCGCGGGTGTGTTGGTAGAACAGCACGTCCTCCCACGGGATCAGCACGTCATCGAGGATCATCAGCGTGTCGATTTCGTCCACTCGGTTGGACAGAGGATAGTCGTTCGATTCTGCACGTCCGGCAAACCCGGTCCGGCAGATATGCTTAACCCCCGGCGCGTTCATTTTGACGATACAGCCAAGCGCGTAGTCGGAAAGCTTGTCATTGCCCCAGTTTGCAATCGTGGGCTTCAGGAAGGCCTGATTGGAATAGGCCGCCGCGGTTTCATACTTCGCGCCGCGGATGACGATCCCGGCATCGGTTTCCTTGACCACATGTACCAGCATGTCCGGGTCCTGATCCTGCGGCGCCTTGGAGCGGTCGCCTTTGGGGTCAGTGTTGGCCGAGACGTGGAACGGATCATCCTTGATGCATTGATGGATGTGCCGTTCGATGTTAGTGGCAAAACGCGGATCAATCTCGTTCAGGATGTCTTTGCCGTCCCAAAGTGACCACATCTCACCAATGGTCTCGTCGCCCATACGTGTGACCACACCGCCGATGTCGTTCATCACCAGATCAACGGCGTCGCGTTTGTCTTGCCAGTCCTGTTTTTCATAGGGCAGGCGCAGGCCAATGGCGAAACGCTCCCCTTGCTCTTCGTAGGTCATAGCGTCCTGGGTCTTGGGGTCGTGCTGCATGTCGTAGATGCGCGCGCGAATATCGATCACCGGTTTGAATTGCGGGTGATTGCAGGGGTCATCAACGCGCTCTCCGCCGATCCAAATTTCACGGCCATCATTGAGGGAGTCGCGGTAGTCGTTTCCAGTACGGATCATGGTGTCATCCTTTGGGTCAAAGCGGTCGCAGGGCTTGATAGGTGCGTTTGGAAAAGGCGAGTGGGGCGGCATCTTGGCTGATTGCACGCGCCACACGGCCAATGAAAATTCGATGTGTGCCAGCATCATAGCTCGTTTCGATGTGACAGTCGAAACTGGCCAGTGCCGATGACAGAACCGGCGCATTGGTTGCGGCACTCTTCCACTCGGCACAGGAAAAATCGTAGGGTGTGACGTCGCCTGGGCGGCCAGCAAAACAATTGGCGATAACGGCCTGATCATCGCCCAGCAGGTTCACACAAAACACGCCATTTGCCTCTATCGCAGCTACGGATGGACTGCGACGGTTGATACAAACGAGAACCAGAGGCGGTTCAGCCGAAACAGACGAAAATGCACTCACCGTGACGCCGAAACGGCCCGAGGGGCCGTCTGTTGTGACGACGGAGACCTGTGTGGCGGCACCGGCCATAGCGGCGATGAACCGATCGGGGTGTTCGTGAGGCTTGGGCGCATTGCGGAACATGGCTGTCATCGGTGCAGTCTCCTGTTTGAACAATCAGTAGCGAACCCAAGTCATTTTACAAAATTCATTGTATTTATTTAAGTATTAGCTTTTAACTAATGATATGCATCGCTTTACCTTGCGACAGTTGGAATATCTGCTGACCTGCATCGATATGCAGTCCGTGGCCGGTGCTGCCGAAAAGCTCAGCGTGTCGCAACCCACGATTTCCGTGGCCATTACCAAACTGGAAGAACAGCTTGGGGTGCAACTGCTTTTGCGTCACCCATCACGCGGGGTGACGCCGACGGCTGCGGCAAACAAGATCTTGAATTCAGCGCGCAGCCTTCTTGCGCATGCCGCTGACCTTGAGCGGCAGACGCTGGAGACCGGGAGCCAGTTGGAAGGTGAGTTGCGGCTGGGAAGCTTCAGCACGCTGGCCCCGGCTGTCTTGCCGGGGTTGATCCAATCGTTGAGCCAGCAACACCCCGGTATTCAGCTGCATCTTCGCGAGGGGACACAGGATCAGATGGTGGCTGCGCTGCAAACCGGTCAGCTGGATCTCGCGTTGCTCTATGACATCAATTTACCAGACGAAATTCACAAGACTCCGCTTGCCACGCGTGCGCCCTACGCTGTGCTGGGGATGAATGACCCACTTGCTCAAAGCGAGCAGGTCTCCCTTGCCGATTTGGCGAAGGCCCCCTTGATCCTTCTGGACGTCCCGCCCAGCCGGGAGTATTTTTTGGGTCTGTTCCGTAATGCAGGATTGGAGCCAAGGATCGCCTACAGCACGCCGTCCATCGAAATGGTGCGCGGCATGGTGGGATGCCGTTTGGGGTATTCTTTGCTGGTCACACGACCCAAGGGCGACACCACATATGATGGGCATAATCTAGCCATCCGACATGTGAGGGAAGATGTCGAACACAGCGCAGTAGTGCTGGCTCGCCTTGCAACGCTTCGACCAACGCGGCTGATGTCTCGTTTCGAAGAAATTGCGGTGGATTTTGTTCGGTGATGCAGGTCGTGCGGTGAGAGCCATTCAGAAAAAAGAAGTGTTTGAATGGCGGCTATGCGGACAAAGCGGGCATTCACGTTCTCCCTCTCAATGTCCGCTTCCCAAAAAGCAAGTCAAACTACATTCTACGAAAGCTGACTTCTAGGTTGCCCTAGCTGTAAGAAACTTCTGATCGATAATCCAAGAAATGCGCCTTTAGTAATTTGTCGACCAGCATTCTGACCGTACTGATCTTACGGGTGTGATGTATTTGGACCTTCAGCTTGTCGGTTGCTCTATCGACGGTTTCTATTCCACCGACATCGCCTAAACCTGTTTGCTCAATCTCTCGCCACAGGTCCTCACCAAAGTTACGCACCTGATGAGTAAGTGCGCCGTCGCTATTTGTCGGAAATAGAATTGTGATCGTTTTCTGCGCAGCCATGGCCCGACGGTATCTGCGAAGCTGCCATTCGTGCAAGGTGCAGCATCACTCACTTTGGGCTCGTTCCAGTCGTTTGAGGGTCGATGTCGCACCTGCAGAATTCACCATCCTCTTCAACAAACAAAAAGCCCCGCCGAATTTGGCGGGGCTTTCCAGATCACATGTGCAAGAGCTCAGGCGTTCGCGGCCTGTGCCTTGGCGATTTCTTTTTTCACTTTGAGTGCGCGGTCCGAAAGTTCGGAGTCTTTGGCTTTGGCCAAAAACGCGTCGAGGCCGCCGCGGTGGTCTACACTGCGTAGAGCGGCAGCTGAGATCCGAAGCTTGATGCCGCGGCCGAGTGTTTCAGACTGCAGCGTGGTATCGTTCAGGTTCGGCAGATAACGGCGCCGGGTCTTGTTGTTTGCGTGGCTCGAGTTGTTGCCAACCATCGGGCCTTTTCCGGTCAATTCGCAGCGGCGCGACATGGGTTTATCCTCGTGTTGGGCGGGCGATGTGCCGCCTTCTCAATACAAACGGGCACCGCCTTTGGCAGCGCCCCAAATTCCGTTGGGCGTCTTTACGGTCAAAGACCTGAGGCGTCAAGGGATTCGGGTGTCTTTCCTAATGGTAAATACTGCCACATGCGTGGTCTGTCTCGATTTGCTGTGTTTCAAGGGCGAAATAGGCGCGAATCCCCGCCGAAAAGGACCAAATCTGTGCTTGTAAACATATGTTATAGTCTTTAGGTACAGGGCTTCTTGAGACATTTGCCCAATTCGGAGGTCATATGGCCCGCGTCACAACTGAAGATTGCGTTGATAAGGTCCCAAACCGGTTTGATCTGGTTATGCTGGCAGCTCACCGTGCGCGTGAGATTTCCGCAGGCTCGCCCATCACTGTGGATCGTGACAATGACAAAAACCCTGTTGTGGCCCTGCGTGAGATCGCGGAAGAGACCCAACCGGCGGATGATCTGCGCGAACGGCTGATTGAATCGAACCAGAACCAGATCGAGGTGGACGAGCCCGAAGAGGACTCGATGGCGCTTTTGATGGGGGATGAGGCCGAGAAGCCTGCCGAAGATGATATGTCCGAAGAGAAACTGCTTCGGGCGTTGATGGAGGCGCAGGGGCAGGGCTAAGCCCCACGCGCACCCTGCCTGGGGAAGCGGAGCGCAATGATTGCTGCCGATAACCTGATTGATCTGGTTCGCGCCTATAACCCCAAAACTGACGAAAGCTTGATTCGCGATGCCTTTGAGTTTGGCCGCGAAATGCA
>JBCAZO010000169.1:0-6006 GCA_038532975.1 Pseudomonadota bacterium | reverse complement strand
AACGACATCCGCGAAATCATCGACAGCGTGCATTACCGGGCCGCGTCTGCGCGCTACAAGATTTACATCATCGACGAAGTGCACATGCTCTCGACCAGCGCCTTCAACGCGCTTCTCAAAACGCTGGAAGAGCCGCCTGCGCATGTGAAATTCATCTTTGCCACCACGGAAATCCGCAAGGTCCCGGTCACGGTGCTGAGCCGCTGTCAGCGGTTTGACCTGCGCCGGATCGAACCGGAGGTGATGATCGATATGCTCCGCCGGATCGCCGAGGCCGAGAAGGCGCAAATCGCCGACGATGCGCTGGCGCTGATCACCCGCGCCGCCGAAGGCTCGGCGCGCGATGCCACTTCGCTTCTCGATCAGGCCATCAGCCACGGCGCGGGCGAAACCACCGCCACCCAGGTGCGCGCGATGCTGGGCCTTGCCGACCGGGGCCGTGTCATGGACCTCTTTGATCTGATCATGAAAGGCGACGCGGCGGGTGCTTTGACCGAGCTTTCCGCGCAATACGCCGAAGGGGCCGACCCCATGGCCGTGCTGCGCGATCTGGCCGAGATCACCCATTGGGTCAGCGTGGTCAAGATCACGCCGGAAGCCACCGAGGATCCCACGATCAGCCCCGATGAACGCACCCGTGGTGCTGCGATGGCCGAGGCCTTGCCGATGCGGGTTCTGACGCGCATGTGGCAGATGCTGCTCAAGGCGCTGGAGGAAGTCGCGAGCGCGCCCAATTCCATGATGGCCGCAGAGATGGCGGTCATTCGTCTTACGCATGTGGCCGACCTTCCCAGCCCCGAAGAGCTTGTGCGCAAGCTGCGCGATGCGCCACCGACCGGTCCCGCGCCAGACGGGCCAAACGGGGGCGGTCAAGCGCGATCCTCCGCGCCCGTGGCATCCGCATCAGCAAGCCCGGCAGCGGCACCACAGACCAATGCGACCCTAAGCCAGGGGCAAACGCAGCCCAGCGGCGCCACCACTGCGCTTGCCACGCAGTCTGAAACGGCATTGGCGCATTACCCAACGTTTGAGCATGTGGTTGAGCTAATACGCGCACATCGCGACGTGAAGCTTCTGGTTGAGGTCGAAACCTGTCTGCGCCTCGCCGCTTATCAGCCGGGGCGTATTGAGTTTGTGCCCACGCACGCTGCGCCGAACGATTTCGCGCAGCGCCTTGGCGCGCGCCTGCAAAGCTGGACGGGCAACCGCTGGGCCGTCACTGTGGTCAACGAAGGCGGGGCCGAGACCATCGCCGAACGCCGTGATGCGGCGCAAAAAGCGCTGGAAGCCGAAGCGCGCCAGCACCCGCTTGTGCAGGCTGTTTTTGACGCCTTTCCAGAGGCGGAAATCAAATCCATCAAGACGCTGGAAGATATAGTGCAAGACGCGCAAGTTGATGCTTTGCCCGAAGTGGAAGACGAATGGGATCCGTTCGAAGAGGATTAACCTTTGCGCTGGTGTTCGTCCTCGCGCCGCTTCCGGCACTGGCCGAGGTCTGCGACAAGGTTCGGCCAGGCTGGGATGGCGCGCCTGTCAGCATCTGGCAGGAAACGCTTTGGCTTTTCGGCAGCCCGGCGGCGCTCTTTCTGCTTTTCTGCTCGGCTCTTGTGTGGCGGTTCAAAAACAGCTGGGGCGCTTTGGCGGTCTTTGTCGGGTGGAGCTTTCTTGTCGGCGCCTTCACGTTCTGGGACCCAACAGGCGGACAACGCGCGTTGGCCACGGCTGAGGGCTGCATCGGCTCGCCTGCGGTGTTTGTCGCCATCGTGCTCGTGATTTCCGTGGGGCTTTTGCTCTACACGGGCAAACCCAACGCAGATGAAGGTGAGACCGGCTGATGAATGCGAAACCCTTGCACCCGCGCTTCGGTCAGATCATCGAAGATGTCGACCTGCGCGACGTCACAGCCACGCATCTTTATCCTGAAATCCGCGATGCCTTTGAACACCACTCGGCCTTGCTCTTTCCGGCGCAGAACCTGGACGATGCGGCCCATACGCGACTGGCTGAACTCTTTGGCCCACTGGAAAATCGCGAGGCGATGGCCGGTCATGATGCGGATTTCAAAGTTTCCGCTGTCTCCAATGAGACCAAAGATGGCGTCGCCGATCCCAAGAGCCTGCACACTCTGGACCTGCAGGCCAACATGCTTTGGCACACCGATAGTACCTTCCTGCCCATCCCGGCACTGAGCAATATCCTGACCGCCCGCATCGTGCCCTCAAGTGGGGGAGAGACCGAGCTGGCCTCGACCCGTGCTGCCTGGGCCGATATGCCCGATGACCTGCGTGCGCCTTTGCAAAACGCCATCATCTGGCATCGGCTCTCGCATTCCCGCGCACGGCTCTCGGCGGAACTGGCGCAACAGCCGAAAATGACCCGCTGGCCCGACCGACCCTGGCGCGCAGTATGGCCCAACCCGGTCACAGGCGAGGAGGCGCTTTACATCGCGTCTCATTCCTTTGCGATTGAAGGCATGGGCGGGGCCGAGGCACAGGACCTGATCGACCGCGCTATCGCCTTCTGCACTCAGGAAGACTATGTCTACACTCACGCCTGGACTGCGGGAGATGTGCTTATCTGGGACGAACGCGCCGTGCTGCATCGGGGCAGGCCATGGAATTACGAAGAACCACGGACCTTGAAGAGCATCTGCTGTTCGGTAACGGAAGCGGATGGGTTGAGCAGTGTGAAAGTGCTGGCGGTGTGACCTGCGCAGCCCCACTTGTCAGGTGGGGTTTGGGCGGCAGCTTTGGACCAATATTCTCCGTCGCAGCATTTAGCTGAAGGCACCTTATCCTTCTTGCTCCGCCAGGAATTTCTCTGCATCCAGCGCCGCCATACAGCCCATGCCTGCAGATGTGACAGCCTGACGATAAACGTGATCCGTCAGGTCGCCTGCCGCGAATAGGCCAGGGATCGAAGTGCGGGTGCTGCCTGCTTCGACCTTCACATACTCGCCATGGTGCATTTCAACCTTGCCTTTAACCAATTCATTGGCGGGCGCATGGCCGATGGCAATAAAGACACCTTTGCAGGCGATCTCGGACGTCTCGCCGGTCTTGTTGTTTTTCACCCGAACACCGGTGACACCTTTGGGGTTATCATCGCCCAGCACTTCTTCGAGCTCATGGAACCAAAGCGGTTCGATCTTGGGGTGTTTGAGTAGGCGATCCTGCAGAATCTTCTCGGCACGCAGCTCATCGCGGCGATGGATCAGAGTGACCTTGGAGGCAAAGTTGGTCAGAAAAAGCGCCTCTTCCACAGCCGTGTTGCCGCCGCCGATCACGACGATTTCCTCGCCGCGATAGAAAAACCCGTCGCATGTCGCGCAGGCCGAGACGCCGAAACCCTTGAATGCCTCTTCTGACGGCAGGCCGAGCCATTTGGCACGTGCGCCGGTGGCCAGGATGACAGCATCGGCGGTGTAGGTCGTGCCACTGTCGCCCTTGGCCACGAAGGGGCGGCTTTCGACATCCAGCTCGGTGATGATATCCCCGATGATTTCACAGCCCATTGCCTTGGCATGAGCCTCCATACGCACCATCAGGTCCGGGCCTTGCACTTCGGTATCGCCGGGCCAGTTCTCGACCTCGGTCGTGGTGGTCAACTGACCGCCCGGTTCAATGCCCTGCACGAGGATCGGCGATAGCATCGCCCGTGAGGCGTAAACACCCGCCGTATAGCCCGCTGGCCCTGATCCGATGATAAGTGCGCGTGTATGACGGGTCTCGCCCATGATGTCCCCCTTGCCTGTATATCCAGCGCGCCTCTGCGCCCGGTGAGTCTGGCCAGATATAGCCGTGCTGGACGAGCAGCGGTAGCCCTGCAAAGCGGCTATGCACAGAGCGGCAAAAAATAATTTTCGTGAAATGATCTTTCGCAATGACGAAACAATATTGCGCACACTTGCGGTGGTGCTATAACAATCCGTAATCAACGGGGACATTTCAATGCCAGCCACACGTCTTGACGATATCGACCGCAAAATTCTGGCCGAGCTTCAGGCCGATGGGCGGATGACGAATGTCGAATTGGCCCGGCGTGTGGGAATCTCTGCACCGCCCTGTTTGCGCCGGGTGCGGACGTTGGAAGAGATGGGATATATCCGCGGCTATCACGCCGACGTCGACCCTCGCGAGTTGGGTTTTGAGGTGCAGGTTTTCGCTATGGTGGGATTGCAAAGCCAGGCGGAGGTTGACTTGTCCGCCTTCGAAGAGCGCTGCAATGGCTGGCCGCTGGTACGCGAGTGTCACATGCTCAATGGTGAGGTGGACTTCATTCTGAAATGCGTCGCCCCTGATCTGTCGACATTTCAAAGCTTCCTCACCGGAGAGTTGACCGCCGCTGATAACGTGGCTTCGGTCAAAACCTCGCTTGTGATCCGGGGATCCAAGGATGAACCCGGCGTGCCTTTTGACGTGCTTGAGGATCGTCTCAGTAAATCTGCCTGAGATGGGAACCTCCGAGGCCGTAGCCTCGGGACGTTATAGTCAGAACAGGTCGGTTGGCAGGCGCATATAGCGCAGGCTTCCGAATTCGGTGGGTCGCGCCAGATGCGGAAACATCGACATGAAAAGCGACAGCGCATTCTGACCCATATTGCGATCAAACCCGTTGCCCGGATGGAAGGTTTCCATTTCCAGCCCGGCTGCTGTGATGACCGAATGGCGCGGTAGGCAGAGGTGATAGACCGATACCGGATGCTGTGGAGAGATCTCGATAACATTGAGACCATCGGCCAGATCCCGTGCAGGTGTCAGCATCTGGTCGCCTGACATGCTGTCGCGCAGGCCTTCGGGACGCGACATGATGCGCGCGCCGGGACCGGCCATGAGGTTGGCTTCGGGTCGGCCCAGACCAAAGGCTTCGGGCATCACGCGGGTCATACGGCACGAGCGCGGGTCGATGCCGGGGGCATGCGGAATAAGTGTCATGGATCCGATCCACATCACCGGAAGCGGCTCGCCGTCTTTGGTGCTCACTTCCATGCCGGGTTCAAGATCTTCAATCGCCATGCGCCCGCGTGGCGTGTTGATTAAGGTGCCGCGGGAAAACGCCGAAAAGGCGGCTTCAAACTTGGGCAAGGCAGGGCCAATTTGCTCACGAAAATCTGAGGTTCCATCGCTGCGCAGATAACTGATCTGAAAGCGCCGCATGGGACGGTGGTTTCGATCTGGCTGAGGGACATAAGCCGGACCGAAACCACTGTTTTTATCTCTGATCTGGGTTGCCGCCGGGACCGAGGCGGCAATGGAGGGGGTAGTCATGTTGCGTCACCATACTGTTGGCATCACAACCGCGTCGGCCCCCACCGACAACGACAGTTAGATGGTTAAACATTCACTTCGTTACGTGCTCAACAATAAGCCCATATGCCGCCCTTTCACCAAATTTCAGCGCAAATTGTCCAGTCGCACAGGACAATCCAAATGAATATCTGCAAATTGTCCGACTCTCATTAACCGATCCGCCACAATTCATGCAAAGGGTGGCCGAATCGTAAAGACCGCCCCCGAAGGAGCGGTCTTTGGAGTGTGCCTGTGTGATCTGCCTTGGCGCTGGGGAGAATTTGGAGGGTCAGGCCGACTTTTTGGTATTACCAGCTTGTGTCTTAGTCTGTGCAGCCTTGCGTGTGGTGCGGTGGAAGGGAAGTGCCACCGCGGGTTGGCGGCTTGTGTGCAAGATTGATGCCATCCAACGTTTTTTCATGTCCTGTCCTCTCAAGTTTTGCATCGCCTCTTTGGGCGTTGTTACCTAGTTATGTTCAGTATTGCCGCGATTTGCGGCCAAGATTTGTCGGGCAAAAAAAAGATGAAAAAAACTTTGTACAGGCTCAGGGGTGATTTGGGCAATTTGTGTCTAAATTTCCTAAGGCTATGATTTAAATAGGAATTTTTCCATACACTGTAGTCAATTCCCGTAAAATACACAGACTGTTTCCAAAATTACGGCAAGATTGACCACATGATTGCCGCAATTTTGGAAACAGTCTGTGTATTTTACGGG
>JBCAZO010000168.1:0-6010 GCA_038532975.1 Pseudomonadota bacterium | reverse complement strand
GGCCAGGGCAGTCGACATGCGCATAGTGACGGGCCTCCGTCTCATATTCCACATGCGCCGTCGAAATCGTGATCCCGCGCGCCTTCTCCTCAGGCGCGCCGTCAATCTCGTCATACGCCTTGAAATCACCAAACTGCTTCGTGATCGCAGCCGTCAATGTCGTCTTGCCATGGTCAACATGGCCAATCGTGCCAATGTTCACATGCGGCTTCGTGCGGTCAAACTTTTCCTTTGCCATCTCTCTTAGGCGCCCTATCCGTTTTGGGGGGCCAGATACGGCCCGTTTTCTACTCCGCGCGCATGTATTGGGTTGGGATGGGAAAATCAAGCGGTTCGTGGTGTTGCAGAGGCTTCGCGTGTCCCGGAGTCACATGTTTTTTGAACAAAGACCCTATTCCACGGTCTCCACCGGTTCCTCAACTTCCACGTCGCTGGAAAGATCAGCATTTTCCAAGGCTTTGTCAGCAGCCTTTTGTGCCTCGCTTTTTTCGGCTTCTTCCGCCTCAAGCTGTGCCTGCGCCGCCTGTCCCTGCGGCTTGTTCTTAGCGGGCACACCATCATCCTCGAACCAACCTTCCTGGTTGTTTTGTCTCACCAGCCAGTTCTGGATCAGCTTCGATGCATTTTGTGTGAGGTTTTTCATCTGCGTTTCTTTGGACTGGGTTAGCCCAGAGCTGATCAAGGTTTGTCCGGAAATCGACTCAACAATCGTGATCGTTTCCGGTTTTTCATTGAGTTTGACCTCTTTTTCATCGTCCCAGGCTGTCACCTTGATGATAAGCGCCGATTTTGGAGCCGCGACAAGAGGGATACCAGGAATGGCAAGCACGTAACCCTCGACGCTGATGCCCAGATGATAAAGCCTTGTGCCTTCGTAGCGGCCGAACCGCTCATCAATAGCCAGCTTCATCGCCTCAATCCATTCTTCTTTGCTGGCATCACGAGACGCAGGGCCTTTCGTCAGGTTCGGCGCGACAACCACATTGTGCCCTAAGTGGAAGTTGCCAAGGTAGGCTGGTTCCTTGTCCAAATCATTCACGTTTGTACAAGCCGCAATCGCCAGGCCCATAAGCATCAGCACCAACCTGCGCAGCATGGCGTTGTCCCCTTCCCAAGAAAACCTCTCTTCCGTGGTTATCGCAGGGATGTGCATCGCGCAATCGAGGGCCTTTCGTCGCAGCGCTCGGAATTGCCGGAATGCCACGGTCGGCCTATATTAGTGACAGACAAGAGAGATAGTCCAATGTCCGCAAAAACCCCGGTCAAAGTCCCTTTGGTCACCGAACCATTGGGCATCCTCGGAAGCTTGAACGCCGCACGCCAAAACGTGCTGAGCATCATTCCAGAAATCGCCACGCGTCAGCCCATGGTATCGGGCCGGACGGGCAAACGCTGGCATATGGTCATGGATCCCGGCGCGTTGCGCGAGATGCTTTTAGAGCGTTTGGACATTTATCCCAAGTCGCTGGTCACGAAAAACCTGCTCAAACCCGCAATAGGAGATTCGTTGTTCATTGCCGAAGGCGCGCATTGGCGATGGCAACGGCGCACTGCGGCGCCGGTGTTTTCGCATCGCAACGTGATGAACCTTGCCCCGATTATGACTGCCGCCGCAGAACGCAGCGCCGAACGCATTGCTGCCGCTGGAGACCGCGCGGTGGATGTGGCGGAAGACATGGTGCGAACCACCTTTGACGTAATCGCTGAGGTCACTTTTTCGGGCGACGGTATGTTCGACTCTGATGCCGTCCACCGCGGCATAGACAACTACATCGCGGAAGCCGGCAAAATCTCTCTGCTTGATGTGCTTGGCGCGCCGGATTGGGTGCCAAGGCCCGGACGGCTTTTGTTTTCACGCGGGGCTGTGTCAGAGATGAAAACAGTGGCGGATCAGGCCATTGAAGCACGGCGTCAGAGAGGCCCGGATGGCGTGCCGGACTTGCTGGACCTGCTGCTAGAGGGCGAAGACCCGGAAACCAAGCGGCAGATGAACACAGCCGAGTTGCGCGACAACCTTTTGACCTTCATCGTGGCGGGCCATGAAACCACCGCTCTGACGCTGGGCTGGTCGCTTTACCTCAGCGCCTTTGACCAGGAGGCCCAGAAACGTGCCCGAGCCGAAGTGCATCGTGTTTGCGGCGACAGGCCAGTGACAGGTGACGATGTCGCCAACCTACCTTTCGTGCGGCAAATTATTGATGAGGCTCTTCGATTGTATCCACCTGCTGGCATGATATCGCGGACAGCAATGGCCCACGATACACTCTGCGGGCGCGAGATCCGCAAGGGCGACACTGTCATTGTCCCGATCTATGCCCTGCATCGGCACCACATGCTCTGGGATGATCCCGACGCCTTCCGCCCGGATCGCTTCGCGGATCGCAAGTCAATGGAACGCTATGCCTATCTGCCCTTCGGTGATGGGCCGCGCATTTGCATCGGCGCAAGCTTCGCCATTCAAGAGGCTGTGATCATCCTCGGAACGCTTCTGGGGCGGTTTCAGTTCACACCTGTTGCCGGCCGTGATCCCGATCCGGTCATGATCCTGACCCTCCGGCCTGAAGGTGGCGTATGGTTGGAGGCAAAACCACTGGGGCCGTTTCGCCCGGCAAATGCGGCTTAGACAACGAAAGCGACCAGTATTCACCGACCGCTTTTCGCTTTTCAAACTAGAGCGTTAAGAGCCAATGATGCTCGGCCAGTTGGCTTCGCCTTGGGCGATGAAACCTTGAACATCCTTGAGCCAACGATTGCGGATGCGGTTGTTGTAGTTCAGGTAAAGCTTGCCGTTTTCTACAGTCCAGGCATCTCGGTCGCCATGTGCGGTGTATCCCTGCGACACTGCCCAAGAGCAATAGCCTCCGAATTGCGGCGCGTATTTTTCTGGGTTTGCCTTAAATGCGGCCAGATTCTCTGCATTGGCAAAGCGCCAGCGCATGCCATTCCATTCTATACTATGCTCAGATGAGCCTTTGACACCTTTGGCGGACTTATCAAGCGAGAAATATGCCACAACATCCGCTCCGTCAGCCGCATAGCCGCTGCCACTGTCATACCAGCGCGGCTCTTTGGCGAAAGCAGGGCGCGCGATCAAAACCGCCGAAGCACCCATCAGAATTGCACGTCTTGAAAACGTCATCTTGGATCTCCCTGTAACTCTGCAAAGAAGATAAAATCGGGAAGCGCAGTATCAAATCACAGTTTCGTAAATCGATTGTCACGTGGGAAACCGCGCGGGGCCATACGACCTGCGCTGGCGCGTTTGCCAATCCATTCCGCCAGCTCGGTTTCTGTGCGTGTGCGACCCGCCGGATCAAGCCAGCTTAGCCCTTCGGTCAAGGTGAACGTGGTGGCATCGCTCAAGCCGCCATCCTTGTATTTCTGAAGCCGCACACCCTTGCCCCGTCCCATTTCCGGCAACTCGTCCAGCGGGAAGACCAGCACCTTGCGGTTCTCGCCGACACAGGCCACGTGATCGCCCGCAACCGTGCGACAAACCTGTGCACGCACATGGTCTTTTACATTAAGCACCTGCTTGCCGCTGCGGGTTTGGGCAATAACGTCATCCTCTGACACCACAAAGCCATCCCCCGCGCTAGACGCCACCAAAAGCTTGCGACCGGGGCTGTGGATGAGGATGGCAACGATATCTGCCTCATTGGGCAGGTCGACCATCAGGCGCAAAGGTTCCCCCATCCCGCGCCCACCAGGTAAATTTGCCGCCGACAATGTGTAAAAGCGGCCATTGGTCCCAAAGACCAAAAGACGGTCTGTTGTCTCGGCGTGGAAGACAAAACGCCCTTCATCCCCATCCTTGAACTTCAACTCGCGATCCAGATCGATATGGCCCGACATCGCCCGGATCCAGCCCATTTTTGAGCAAACAACCGTAATCGGCTCTTTATCGATCATCGCCTCAAGCGGCACTTCTTCAATCTCACCGGCCTCGGCAAATTGTGTGCGCCGCGCGCCGCCTTCGTAGTTCTTGCCGAACTTGGCTTTCACCTCTTTGAGCTGATCAGAGATGGCAGACCATTGAAGCTTTTCGCTTTCCAGAAGGTCTTCCAGACCGGCGCGCTCTTCCATCAGCTCGCCTTGCTCACGCAAAAGCTCCATTTCCTCAAGCCGCCGCAGGCTGCGCAGACGCATATTGAGAATGGCTTCGGCCTGCACATCGCTTAACTCGCCTTCACCCGGGGGGGGCGGCACATAGTCAGCCTCGTCTTTGGCACGCACGTGGTCCTTCGACCAGTCTTCCCGCATCAACGCAGCTTTGGGATCTTCGTCATAGCGGATGATATCAATCACGCGATCCAGATTGAGGAACGCTACGATCAGCCCTTCGAGTACCTCCAACCGGTGGTCAATCTTTTCCATCCGGTGCTTTGACCGCCGGATCAAAACCTCCCGCCGGAAATCTAGGAAAGCACGCAACACTTCCTTCATCGAGCAGACTTTGGGTGTCAGACCGTCGATCAAGACATTCATGTTGAGCGAAAACCGCACTTCGAGATCAGAGTTGCGGTAGAGCATTCCCATCAGAACCTCGGGGTCCACATTCTTGGACCGCGGTTCAAGGATGACCCGGATGTCATCGGCACTCTCATCCCGAACATCGGCAAGGATCGGGATTTTCTTGGTCTGGATCAGCTCAGCGAGCTTCTCAATCAACTTGGATTTCTGAACCTGATAAGGAATCTCAGTGACAACGATCTGCCACTGACCCCGACCCATATCCTCAACTTCGTACTTGCACCGAAGCCGGAACCCGCCCTTGCCAGTGCGATAAGCCTGAGCAATCGCCTCAGGCGGCTCGACGATGATACCTCCGGTCGGGAAGTCTGGACCCGGTACGTAGTTCAACAGTGTGTCATCTCGCGCATCTGGCGTTTTAATCAGGTGCAAGCAGGCGTCCACCAACTCGGGGATGTTATGCGGCGGAATGTTGGTTGCCATGCCCACCGCAATGCCGGATGCACCGTTAGCCAACAGGTTGGGAAACTCCGCAGGCAACACCACAGGTTCAGTGAGGCGGCCATCATAATTGTCCCGAAAATCGACCGCGTTCTCGTCAAGTCCCTGTAAGAGGGCTTCGGCGACAAACGTCATCCGCGCTTCGGTGTAGCGGCTGGCGGCCGGGTTATCACCGTCAATATTGCCAAAATTACCCTGCCCATCCACAAGCGGGTAGCGTACGTTGAAATCCTGCGCGAGCCGCGCCATCGCATCATAGATCGCGGCGTCCCCATGAGGATGAAAATCGCCCATAGTGTCACCCGAAATCTTAGCCGACTTCAGAAACTTACCGTTTGACGCCAGTCGCAGACGGTTCATGGCATAGAGAATCCGCCGGTGAACCGGCTTCAACCCGTCCCGCGCATCGGGCAGCGCGCGGTGCATGATCGTCGAAAGAGCATAGGTCAGATAGCGCTCGCCAATAGCACGGCGTAGCGGTTCTGCAACAGCTTCTGATCCGCCCTCAGGGCTTATGTTGGGGTCATCGACCAAATCACTCATAGATGATGTGATACTCGCGCCGCTTCAGGGCGTAAAGCACCCGTTCGGGAAAAACCGAAAGGTTTTCCCATGTTGAGGGAACCCGAATCGCGTAAACTTGTTTAAGTATATGTTGCTGCTGTTTTAGAGGGGATAGGCGCAATGTGGCGCTTTATGCTGATTACGTTCGGTTTTCTGGGCTTTGCATTTTATGAGCTGAGTGATGGTGCGGATTACAAGCCGCATGCAAACTCCATTCAGGCGCGCGCGGGTCAAACTGATCCGGTGTCTGTTGCTGAACTCGAGCCGGTTGAAGCGCCATCGATTGCGGACCTCGCCACGTCAGCATCAGAAGCTGCACCAGCCGAACGTCTAGGTATTACCCTCGCGTTTGTTGCTGTCACACGTACTGTCTTGGGTTCGATTTGCGCTGAAACATCCGTGTCGTCCACACGCACAGACGCGAGGGTAATACCTAGACGTTCGGCTGGTGCAGCTTCTGATGCTGACGTGG
>JBCAZO010000167.1:0-6014 GCA_038532975.1 Pseudomonadota bacterium | reverse complement strand
GGTCCGGCTGGTGCGGCAGCTGCAACGAAGCCCGCGCCGAAACCCAAAGCCAAGGCCAAGCCAAAGCCGAAACCCAAGCCAGCGGCGAAAGCGGACGCCACACCCGACTATGATGGCGATGGTGTTCTGGAAGGCGCAGATGAGGGCACCCGCCCTGAGGCTTTAAAAGCGGCGCGCGGTGGTAAGGCTGATAATCTCAAGGAAATCAAAGGTATAGGGCCAAAACTTGAGAAAATTCTGAACGAAATGGGCTTTTATCATTTTGACCAGATCGCCGGTTGGAACCCATCGGAAGTGGCTTGGGTGAATGCAAACCTCACCGGCTTCAAAGGCCGGGTGACACGCGATGACTGGATTGCGCAGGCGAAAATTCTGGCCGCTGGTGGCGAGACCGAGTTTTCCAAGCGCGTGGATGATGGTGACGTATACTGAATGAGCCGGATGCATGAGCGATCGCGACGCATTGTCGAAGAAAGGCCGACGGGCCGGGCTGGTGATTGCCGGCACGGGCGTGTTCTGGGTGTTGATCACCCTCATCGGCGAGAAAGAGGGCTTTGGCGTGCAACTGCGGCTCTTCTTCGATGTGCTGGCACTGTTGGGCTTTCTTTTTGCCTTTTGGCTCATCTACCAGATCTGGCGCGACAGCCGGGATAATTAGAGGTTAACGGGATGCTGAAAGATCAGGATCGGATTTTTACCAACCTTTACGGGATGCATGACCGCAGCCTGAAAGGAGCCAAGGCGCGGGGTCATTGGGATGGCACCGCCAAGATCCTGCAAAATGGTCGCGACTGGATCGTCGATCAGATGAAAGCCTCTGGTCTTCGCGGTCGTGGCGGTGCGGGTTTCCCAACGGGTCTCAAATGGTCCTTCATGCCCAAGGAAAGCGACGGGCGTCCGGCGTATCTTGTGGTCAATGCCGACGAGTCCGAGCCGGGCACCTGCAAGGACCGCGAGATCATGCGCCATGATCCGCACACACTGGTTGAGGGCTGTCTGATAGCCAGCTTCGCGATGCAGGCGCATGCCTGCTACATCTATATCCGCGGCGAATACATCCGCGAGCGCGAGGCGCTGCAGGCTGCGATTGATGAGGCGTATGAGGCGGGGCTGATTGGCAAGAATGCCTGCAAGTCGGGCTATGATTTTGACCTCTACCTGCATCACGGGGCGCGGGCGCCTACATTTGTGGCGAAGAAACCGCGCTGCTCGAAAGCCTTGAGGGCAAGAAGGGCATGCCGCGGATGAAGCCGCCTTTCCCGGCGGGGGCGGGGCTATATGGCTGTCCGACCACAGTGAACAACGTAGAATCGATTGCCGTGGTGCCGACCATCCTGCGCCGTGGCCCGGACTGGTTTGCCAGCTTTGGCCGACCCAACAATTCGGGCACCAAGATTTACGCGATATCGGGCCATGTGAACAACCCTTGCGTGGTGGAAGACGCCATGTCGATCAGTTTTGAAGAGTTGATTGAAAAGCATTGCGGCGGCATCCGGGGCGGCTGGGGCAATCTCAAGGCGGTTATCCCTGGCGGATCCTCTGTGCCCTGCGTGCGCGGGGAGAAAATGAAAGACGCGGTGATGGATTTCGACGCGCTGCGCGAGGTCGGATCCTCGCTCGGCACGGCGGCGGTGATCGTCATGGACAACTCCACTGACATCATCAAGGCGATCTGGCGGCTCAGCAAATTCTACAAGCACGAAAGCTGCGGCCAGTGCACACCGTGCCGGGAAGGCACGGGCTGGATGATGCGGGTGATGGACCGGCTGGTGCGCGGCGAAGCCGCGGTCGAGGAAATCGACATGCTGTTTGACGTGACCAAACAGGTCGAGGGTCATACGATCTGCGCGCTCGGTGATGCGGCGGCCTGGCCCATTCAGGGGCTTATCCGGAATTTCCGCGATGAGATCGAGGATCGGATCAAGGCGCAGAAGAGCGGCAAGGTGACAGCGGTGGCGGCGGAGTAGGGCTTTTGAATAGAACATTTTTGCAGATAGCTTCGATGGTGATCGGGTGTGTGGCTGCTACGGCGACCATGGCCGAGCCTGCAAAGCTGGCAGTGGACTTTGGGTTTTTTCCGTCTGGCACGGAATGCAAAGTTTTTGGGACAACCGGACGGGTTACACTCAGAACCGGTCGGGAAATCAAATACAAAATCAAGGGCGATACAAGTGATGTTTCGTTTTTATGTACACAACCAGATGTCCGAAAGTTTTCAGTGCAAACAGGGCCTTTGCTTCCACCCGGCAGTTTCAGTTTAGTCTCGATTCAGATTAACCAAGACGATCATGCCCACGTTTTTTGGGACGAAGGAGGTATCCGAAAGTCGACAACACCTGGTGTTTTGAATTGGAAGTGATGTTCAGCATGGCAAACAGTTTTGACTACAGAACTAGGCCCTCAGAAATAATGTCTAAGTATCGTCACCAGACGTTTTTGGACTTACAGGAGGAGAATTAGTTCCGTGGAAGCATTTGCAGAATATGGACATGCTATCGCATCCGTCGCGTTAACCGTGATTTTCGGTCTTGTGATGAGCCCGCTTTCAGCGATGCGCAAAACTGCGGCGAAACTGGCGCCAGGGGCTGAGCCGGAGGCGGATTACGGCAGTTCGGTTTATCGCTGGCATCGCGCTTATGCGAACCTCTCGGAAACGATGGGGTTCTTTGTTGCCTCGGTGGCTGCCGCCATTCTCGCAGGGGCCGATCCGTTCTGGGTGAACCTGCTGGCCTCGATCTTTTTCGTGAGCCGTCTTGTTCTGGCCTTTGTCCATATCAAAGGCATCGGCAAACCCGATATGAGCGCGCGGTCGTTTCTATATGTCGCAGGCTGGCTGGCCTGTATCATTTTGTGCCTGATGGCAGTTTTGGCGGTGTTGTGATGCTGATTGCGAGTGACTCCAAGCGCTTTGGGTGGCGCTCAACGATTGTCCTGGGCCTGCTGGCGGCCAGCATGGTTATGTCCGCCTGCGGGCGAAAGGATGAACGTGTTCTCTTTGATGGGAACTTCTACAAATCCAGAGCCAAGCACACATCGGATGATCGCCAGAGCTTTACCGTGCGCGTGTCTCGCGCCAATCAGGGTTTGAATGGCGCCCGGGCTGCCGGAGAGCATGAAGGCACGCGGTATTGTCTTGAGAATTTCGGAACGTCCGAGATCGCATGGGTCAATGGCCCGGATGCGGAGGAAGCTGTTCTGATACGTGACGGTAACAGGCTGGTCCTCGACGGACGGTGTGTGCTTTGGTGAATTTCTCTTTCATATCAGGGCCTTGGCCTGTGTGTTATTGCATATCACACGTGTCAGGAACCATCTGCAATGCAGATGGGGCCGCGGATTCTCCGTGCCCTGATCATATGACAAGAGGAGTCATCCAATGAAGTGGGTATCGAGCATTGTTCTGAGTGCGGTCATTGCGGTTTCAGCTGGCACGGCACAGGCCGGGCTGGAAGAGGAACAGGACATCAATCAAGGGCTCTTGGTGATCGCGGCCGCAGACAAGATTCGCCGCGCCTGTGACAGTATTGGCGGGCGGCTTTTCAAAGCGCGCTCTTATGCCAATCAGCTCAAGGATATGGCGGCGGATCGTGGGTACAGCGATGACGAGATCGACGCCTATATCAACGACAAGGCAGAAAAGGCGAAGATGCGCGAGCGACGCAACGCCTATTTCAAATCCAAAGGTGCCAGCAATCTTGATGCCCAGAGCCTGTGTGTTCTGGGTCAGGCCGAGATTTCACAAGGTACGCAAATCGGCCAGTTGTTGAGGGCCAAGTGACGATCGGGGCGCGCATATCCTGTCTTGCAGCCCTGGCAACGGGGCCGCTTGCGGCATGTGGTGCGGCGCCCCATCAAGATGCGGCCTGTTACGGCAATTCAGAGCGTATTGAAGGCACCGAAGCCTGCGTAACCCTGATCCATGAACAGGGCCGCAAGAGCTTTGGTGCCTTTGTTCATCCCGATACCGTCAGCCGGCAGGGCGCAGTTCGCGCCGTGCTTGGGCTGGCACAAACCCATTGCGCGCGGGCCTTTGGTCTGCGGGCTGATCCCAACCTGACAGTCTCAAAAGGCAGCTGGGCTGTGCCCGGCGCCTGGGAAATCACAGGAAACTGCATATGAGCGATCTTCGCAAAATCATCATCGATGACCAGGAAGTGGAAGTGGATGGGGCGATGACCCTGATCCAGGCCTGTGAAGTGGCGGGCATTGAGATTCCGCGCTTTTGCTATCACGAGCGTCTGTCGATTGCGGGCAATTGCCGGATGTGCCTCGTTGAGGTTGTGGGCGGTCCGCCGAAACCGGCGGCCTCCTGTGCCATGCAGGTGCGCGATTTGCGCCCCGGCCCAGAGGGCCAGCCGCCTGTCGTCAAAACCAATTCGCCGATGGTCAAGAAGGCGCGCGAAGGCGTGATGGAATTTCTGCTGATCAACCATCCGCTCGATTGTCCGATCTGCGATCAGGGGGGCGAGTGCGATCTTCAGGATCAGGCAATGGCCTATGGTGTGGATTTCTCCCGCTTCCGCGAACCCAAGCGCGCGGTGGAGGATCTGGACCTGGGGCCGCTCGTGGAAACTCATATGACGCGCTGCATTTCCTGCACGCGCTGTGTGCGCTTTACCACAGAGGTGGCGGGGATTTCGCAGATGGGCCAGACCGGTCGAGGCGAGGATGCCGAGATCACGTCCTATCTGGGTGAGACTTTGGACAGCAACCTGCAGGGCAATATCATTGATCTCTGCCCGGTTGGTGCGTTGGTGAGCAAGCCTTATGCCTTCACAGCGCGGCCCTGGGAGCTGACCAAGACGGAAACCATTGATGTGATGGACGCGCTTGGCAGCAACATTCGCGTGGATACCAAGGGGCGAGAGGTCATGCGCATCCTGCCGCGCAACCACGATGGCGTGAACGAGGAATGGATTTCCGACAAGACACGCTTTGTCTGGGATGGCTTGCGGCGGCAGCGTCTGGACAAGCCCTATATCCGTGAAAACGGCAAGTTGCGTCCGGCCAGCTGGGGTGAAGCGCTTGGCAAAGCGGCCGAGGCGATCAAGGGCGCATCTAAAGTTGCCGGTCTTGTCGGTGATCTGGCCCCGGTTGAAGCGGCGTTCGCGCTCAAGCAGCTCGTCGAAGGACTGGGTGGCCAAGTGGAATGCCGCACCGATGGCGCGAAATTGCCCATGGGCAATCGCTCGGCCTATGTGGGTACGGCGACGATTGAAGAGATTGATACGGCAGACAAAATCCTGCTGATCGGCACCAATCCGCGTCTGGAAGCCCCGGTACTGAATGCGCGTATCCGCAAGGCATGGACACAGGGCGCGGATGTCGTGATGGTCGGCGAGGCGGTCGACCTGACTTATGACTACGAGCATATGGGCGCTGACCGCGCGGCATTGGCCCATGTGGCGGGGCTTGATATGACCGAGCTGCACGACAAGAATTGCGTTGCCATCGTCGGGCAGGGGGCTTTGACGGGCGAGGATGGCGAGGCCGTTCTCGCGACGGTTCAGGCCATTTGCGAGAAATCAGGCGGTAAGATGCTGGTTCTGCACACGGCGGCGGGTCGCGTCGGAGCGATGGATGTCGGGTGTGCGACCGAAGGCGGCATTGTGGCGGCACTCGATGGCGCGGATGTGGTTTATAACCTTGGCGCTGACGAGATCGACATCGCGGCAGGGCCATTTGTCATCTATCAGGGCAGCCATGGGGATCGTGGCGCGCATCGGGCCGACGTCATCCTTCCGGGTGCAGCCTATACCGAAGAACAGGGGCTGTTCGTGAACACTGAAGGGCGTTCGCAACTGGCGCTGCGGGCAGGTCATCCGCCGGGCGAGGCCAAGGAAAACTGGGCCATCCTGCGTGCACTGTCGGGTGAGATGGGCGCGGCCCTTCCGTTTGATACGCTTGGACAGCTGCGTCAGGCGCTGTTGGGTGAGCTACCGCATCTGGCGCAGATTGATGAGGTTCCGGATAACGCCTGGACGGCTCTTCCCGCAGGCAAGCTTGGCTCTGGA
>JBCAZO010000166.1:0-6015 GCA_038532975.1 Pseudomonadota bacterium | reverse complement strand
CGTTGATCTGGTTCACCGCACCTTCTGCAGGTTCATAGATCTGCGTGCCATCCGCTGGATGATGCCAAAACCTACCAACTTTACGCCGCCGCCAAAACTGTCGCTGTGTTCCAGGTGGAGAGCTCGGGCATGATGGACGCTCTCAAACGCATGAAGCCCGACTGCATCGAGGACATCATCGCGCTTGTGGCGCTCTACCGACCCGGCCCGATGGAGAACATTCCGAAATTCTGCGAAGTGAAGAACAAGCTTTCGGAGCGTGAGACTCTGCATCCTTCGATTGACCATATCCTCGACGAGACCCAAGGCATCATCGTCTATCAGGAACAGGTGATGCAGATCGCGCAGGAGATGGCGGGTTACTCGCTAGGTGGTGCTGATCTGCTACGCCGCGCGATGGGCAAGAAAATCCAGGAAGCGATGGATGCTGAACGTCCGAAATTCATCGCAGGCGCCAAGGAAAATGGCGTCGATGACGCCAAAGCACTGGAGGTTTGGAACCTCTTGGACAAGTTCGCCAATTACGGCTTCAACAAGTCCCACGCCGCGGCCTATGCGGTCGTCAGCTATCAGACGGCATGGCTTAAAGCGAACCATCCGGTGGAGTTCATGGCCGGGGTGATGAATTGCGACATTCATCTCACTGACAAGTTGGCTGTCTATTTTGAAGAAGTTCGCAAACAGCTTGATTTATCTTGGGCTCCACCATGCGTGAACCGCTCAGAGGCGATGTTTTCCGTTAAGGACGGCGTTCTGCACTACGGGCTTGGCGCGCTCAAGAACGTGGGTGCCGAGGCGATGCGCCTGATCACAGAGGCGCGGGGCGATAAACCCTTTGTCACGCTCTTCGATTTCGCGCGTCGGGTGGATCTCAAATCCATTGGAAAACGCCCCCTGGAAATGTTGGCTCGCGCTGGCGGTTTTGATGAACTGGACCGCAACCGCCGTCGCGTATTTGATAGCCTTGAGGCGCTGATGCGGTATTCGGCGGCTATCTTTGAACAACGCGCCTCCAATCAGGTTTCACTCTTTGGTGAAGCGGGCGATGACCTGCCCGAACCGCGTCTCAGCCCAGTGGAGGATTGGCTTCCGGCTGAACGACTGACCGAAGAATTTACCGCGGTGGGTTTTTACCTTTCAGGCCATCCGCTGGATGATTACATGGCCGCGCTACGCCGCAAGGATGTCAAAACGCTGGATGAGGTCACGGAACTGGCCGCGCAGAAGGGTGCGCTTATGGCTAAAATGGCTGGGGTTGTAGCGGGGCGTCAGGAACGCAAGTCCGCGCGTGGCAACCGCTTTGCCTTTGTTCAGCTCAGCGATGTGACAGGCGGCTACGAGGTCACCATGTTCTCCGACACGCTTGAGGCGGCGCGCGATGATCTGGAAACCGGTGCTCAGATTGTCCTCGGCGTTGAGGCCACGATGGAAGCCGATCAACTCAAGCTTCTGGCCCGAAGTGTACAACCCGCCGATACTGTTGTGGCCGATGCTGGAGCATCGGGTCTGCGGATATTTGTGGAAAGCGAAGCAGCGATCCCCTCGGTTGCAAATGTTCTGGCCTCGGCCGAAGATCTCAAACAGCGGACAGGTCGAGGACCCATCCACTTTTGCCTGATGGATCAAGCGCTTCCTGGGGAGGTTGAGATTGCAGCCGGGCGCGAATTCCCTGTAACACCCAAAATCAAAGGCGCGATCAAAAGCCTGACGGGTGTTGTGACAGTCGAGGATATCTAGGCTTGGAAGTACCTTTAACCGAAAGCTTTCCCGAGGTCGTTGAAGGAGAAGTGTACGCGACGCATCAGCTTGGCGGTGCAGATATCTCTTTGCGATGCGATCTGTACCTGCCAAATGCTCCGTCGCCGCCTTTATATGTATGGTTCCATGGTGGAGCCTTTGTAACAGGCAACTTTCGCCAACGCATATGTCGACGCATGGGCCGCATTCTGACAAAGCACGGCATAGCGGTCGCGAGTGTCGAGTATCGCTTGAAAGCTGCACTTGAGGATTTGTCTAAGACAGTTTGTGCACAATACGAAGCGCTACAGGTCAGACGCAGAAACCACCTTCGTTTTCTGCTGTCGCATCATCGCGCATTGGCGGCGATGGAGGACGGATTGGCCTTTTTGGCTTGGGCCGATGAAAATGCGGATCGGTTCGGATGGTCACGCAAAAGAGTTCTTGCAGGCACATCCGCCGGTGGGATCACGGCGTTTAACATGGTTTTCACGGCACCTTGGCTTGGTTTCGACATTTCCAAACCCGCGGGCGTGTTCTCGGCTTCTGGCGGGTATGGGTATCCAACCCTTGTTTCACCAGAACTGACAGGCCCTATTTTGGCTTTGCACAATCCAGAAGACAAGCGCGTGCCAATCAAATCTGTCCGGCGTATGAAGAGGGTGATGGGTGACCATATCCAGCTGATTGAATCCGATACAATGATCCACAGTCACGTCACACCTTTCCCTGATGAACGTCAGTTCACGACCTTCAAACGGATCGCTGATTTCGTGCATTCAGTGTCAGACGGCAATAAGTAACGCATTTCTGGGTTTTGTTGGGACCATCACCAATGCGGTGGGGGTTTGTCTCCTGCGATAATCTGTCCGGTATTCATCGCTTCGCGTTCTGCTTCCGCTTCCATCAAAAGCTGAACGCGGCGATTGAGCATCGCGATTGTGGCTTCTTGCCGCGCGATGACGTCTGATAGTTCGTCGACGGTGCGCTGTAGATGCGCGATATTTTCTTCAAGCCGTTGCATGCACCAATTATCGGCAAACTGCTAACACCGTCAATAAAGGGCACTCTTTCGTGATCTAAAGCGTTTCGACTTTAACCTGAGACATCAGCGAAAGGCGAAACGCGTGCAACGATTGGGTATCGCGCTGCGTTTCGCGATCATCTGTGAGTCAGGTTTATCGCGAAACGCTTTAATCGTGCGATTGTGCCATTGCTTGCCCCTCGACTGCCCTTCGGCTAGACCGCCAGCAAATGCTCAAGCCAAGGACGTTGGACATGGCCAAGATGAAAAAAGCCCCAAGACCCAAGGCGGAAACGCCCAAAGGGTTCCGTGATTATTTCGGTGCCGAAGTCGCGGAACGTTCTGATATGCTTCAGAAAATTGCCGGGGTGTATCATCAATATGGCTTCGACGCGCTTGAGACGAGCGCGGTTGAAACGGTCGAGGCTTTGGGAAAGTTTCTGCCCGATGTGGACCGCCCGAACGAAGGTGTTTTTGCCTGGCAAGAGGCGGATGAAGACGGCGCGGGAGACTGGATGGCGCTGCGCTATGATCTGACAGCGCCCTTGGCGCGGGTTTATGCGCAGCATCGCAATGATCTGCCAACGCCTTATCGGCGCTATGCGATGGGGCCGGTCTGGCGCAACGAAAAGCCTGGGCCGGGGCGATATCGGCAGTTTTATCAATGCGATGCGGACACGGTTGGCACGGCAAGCATGGCCGCGGACGCCGAGATCTGCGCGATGCTGGCCGACACACTGGAGGCGGTGGGCATCCCGCGCGGAGATTATGTTGTGCGGGTGAACAACCGGAAGGTTTTGAATGGGGTTTTGGAGGGATTGTTGGTTGACAACGAAACAACCCGAGCGCTTTCGCGAAACTTAAATGGTATGCTCGAAACAAATTTGAGTGATTGGAAGTTCATTGATCCTGAGGCTATCCTTCGTACTATCGACAAGTTCGATAAGGTCGGCGAGCAGGGTGTTTTTGAACTGCTCACCAAAGGTCGAAAAGACCAGTCTGGGGCATTCATAGAAGGAGTCGGTTTGTCTTCAGAAGACGCGTTCCGCGTGGTGGCATTCCTGAATTCCAAAGGAAGTGATAATTCAGAAACGCTCTCCAACCTGAACAATTTGCTCGATTCCTCATCTCTTGCTGAGCGCGAGGAACTTGGGTGCTACGAGCCAGGCTTAGAAGGCATTAGAGAACTTGAAGAGATATCAGAACTGCTCAAAGCCCAAGGCTATGGTCCGGACCGGATCGTAATCGACCCGTCTGTCGTCCGCGGTCTTGGCTACTACACCGGCCCTGTCTATGAGGCCGAGCTCACCTTCGAAATCCTGGACGAGAAGGGCCGCAAGCGTCAGTTCGGCTCGGTTGCAGGTGGCGGGCGATATGATGATCTGGTCAAGCGGTTCACCGGGCAGGCGGTGCCAGCCACCGGTGTGTCCATCGGTGTCGACCGGCTTCTGGCCGCTTTGCGTCAAAAGGGCCGTATTGGCGGCACGGTCGAAGGTCCTGTCGTTGTGACGGTCATGGATCGCGACCGGATGGCGGATTATCAGGCCATGGTGGCCGAATTGCGTCAGGCAGGCATCCGCGCTGAGGTCTATCTCGGGAACCCCAAGAATTTCGGCAATCAGCTCAAATACGCTGACCGGCGTGGCAGTCCGGTCGCGGTGATTGAGGGCGGTGACGAAAAAGAAAAAGGCATTGTTCAGATCAAAGACCTGATCCTAGGCGCAAAGATTGCCGAAAGTGCGACGCTGGAAGAATGGAAAGAACGTCCCAGCCAGTTTGAAGTGCCACGTGACCAACTGGTTGCTAAGGTGAAAGAAATCCTCGACGGGCAGGGGAAATGACCAACCTCGCCGCGATCAAAGCCGAGGCAACGCGCCTGCGCGCTGTTTTTGAGGCGGCGGGGGCCACGCCGGTTGATCCGCCGATTTTGCAGCCTGCGGATACGCTGCTTGATCTTTACGGAGAAGACATCCGCGCGCGCGCCTATGTGACGTCTGATGCCCTGCGCGGAGAACAGATGCTGCGGCCGGATTTCACTGTGCCAGTGGTGCAAATGCACATGGAACATGGCGCGGAACCCGCGTGCTACACCTACTCCGGCGAGGTGTTTCGCCGGCAGGAAGACGATCCTGACCGGGCCAGTGAATATTATCAGGTTGGGTTTGAGCTTTTTGACCGGGAGGCCCCTGAAGCCGCTGATGCACGTGTGTTTTCAGAGATTTACAATATCCTGAAGCCGCTGAATTTACGGGCGGCAACAGGCGATATTGGCATTCTGACCGCTGCTGTATCGGGCCTTCAAACCACAGAGCGCCGTAGGGCGGCCTTGATGCGCCACATCTGGCGGCCCCGTCGGTTTCGCGCACTTGTGGACCGGTTCTCCGGTCGCGCAGCTGTGCCGGAAAGCCGCGCCAGCCTCTTAGCGACAGACAACCCGATGGAGCAAGCCGCGCCCCTGATCGGTCTGCGCAGCCATGCTGAGATCGAAGCGCGCATTGCCGCCCTGCGTGAAGACGCAGCAGCCCCGAAACTTTCCGAAAACGATGTCGCTCTTTTGGATGCCATCCTGTCCGTGAGCGAAACCTCTGTTAACGCGCTGGAACAACTCCGCGATATTGCGGTTGACCTGCCGTCCATTGGCCCCGCTGTTGCACGGCTCGCCAAACGGCTTGAAGCGCTTAACGCTGCTGGCATTGACATTACCGCCCTTGATTTCGAGGCCAGTTATGGTCGCACGCAGATGGAATACTATGACGGGTTTGTTTTTGGCTTCTATGCGCCCAGCCGCCCGGATCTGCCGCCAGTGGCAAGCGGCGGGCGCTATGACGCGCTGACACGGCAATTGGGGCAGGGGCGCGAAATTCCGGCAGTCGGCGGTGTGATACGCCCGGGCCTGGTTGTCGAGCTTGGAGGCACAGCATGAGCATCAAGATCGGCGTGCCCTCCAAAGGGCGATTGATGGAAAAGACCTTTGCTTGGTTTGCCAAACGCGACATCACTTTGGGCAGGGCCGGGTCAGATCGTGAATATTCGGGTTTTGTCGAGGGTATCGACGGTGTTGAACTGGTCCTGCTGTCCGCCGGAGAAATTCCTCGTGAGCTGCGTGCTGGTCGCATTCATTTGGGCGTGACCGGCACTGATCTTGTGCGCGAAAAGCTGGGGCAATGGGACCAGGTGGTTGAGGAATTGGAACCCTTGGGCTTTGGTCAGGCTGACCTCGTTCTGGCTGTCCCACAGGCCTGGGTCGATGTGAA
>JBCAZO010000165.1:0-6023 GCA_038532975.1 Pseudomonadota bacterium | reverse complement strand
ACCTTACGCTGAAACAGAAGTGTGTCGGTGGGCGGCGCATGAATTGACACCTGTTCTTCGGCCAGAACAAGCCCCGCGCGCCGCAATCGCGCCAAAAGCCCGCAGGTGCCAAAATCAAGCACGCCCCCCTGCCGCAGCGGCTCTGCGGCAAGATCGAACAGCTGTAAAATATGCGCCTGATCCGAGGCAGACATATCCGCCCCCACAAGCCCGATCTCAACCATCTTGGCAAAGGCCGCCTCGTTGTCGGACGCAACCGCCGCCTGAAACAAAGCCAGGTAGTCGGCAGACAGCGCACGGCTAAATTGTCGTGTCGCACCAAAGTCCAACAGAATGATTTGGCCGGTCTCCGGCACATACCGGTAGTTGGCGAAGTTCGGGTCGGTCTGCATATCGCGCAACTCAAACGCCTCGCGCAGGGTCAAGGCGATCAGGTCCGTCGCCACACGGTCCCGCACATCCTGACCGGCACTCTCCAGCGTTTCAATGGCCTCACCTTCGAGATAATCCATCACAAGAATATCTTTTGTGCTCAGATCTTTATGCACAGATGGCAGTTTGAATACTGTATGGTCCTGCAGATGCACGGCGAACCGTTCGAGCGCTTCGGCCTCGCGGATGTAATCCGTTTCCTCGCGCAGCTGTTCCGTCCCGTCCGCAAGCAATCGGTCAAGATCAAAACCCTTTGGCAACATTCCCGACGCGCGCAAAATCATCCCCAAATTGCGCATGTCGCTATCGATGCTGTCGCGCACACCGGGATACTGCACCTTGATCGCCAGATCGCGCCCGTCTTTGGTCTGCGCGCGGTGCACCTGTCCAATAGAGGCCGCTGCAACGGGATGAACATCGAAGCGCTTGAAGTTTTTCAGAAAATCCGGTCCCCAGTTGGCCATGAGCACTTTCTTGAGTTGTGATGGCGGCATGAAATGCGCCTCACCCCGTAGACGCCCCATGATCTGCGCCAACTCTGGCGGCAGCATATCTGCGGTTTCCATCGACAAGAGCTGTCCCGCCTTCATCGCTGCCCCACGCATGCGCGCGAGTTGATCCGCAACACGTGAGACATTTCCTGGCGTGAGCAAAAGATCGGTCAGCTTCGGCTTGCGCCCGCGCAAAATTTCAAACCCACCCTTGGCCGCCACATTGCTTGCAACCGCTGTGGTGACGCCCCCCAACCGTGCAAGACGGTTCAGCCGCCCCGTGGGAATTGCTACACCGCGTTGCTCAGGAGACATCTTTGTCATGCGTCCGACACCTTTGCGCCTTGCGTTCTACGTCGCAAGATCGGGCTCAAAACACGCACAAGCAAGGGGCGCAAAACCAGAAAGCCGCGATAACCACGTTCCATCACCCAAAGCACTCCGGGAACGCGCGACAAGCGTGCAAGCCACCACCATCCCGGCGCTCGTGCCCACATCTCGGCAAAGCCAGCGGCACCCGACAAAAGAGTTCCATCACTGCGATACACATGAAATCGCTTCATGGCGTGCGTCGGGTCTAACCCTTCCACCAAGGTTGGCTGCGGCTTAGATACATCCTCAAACCTGACAGCTGCGTTAGCAGTGCGCTTTTGGAAATAGTCGATCTCCGCACGGCATAATGGGCAGGACCCGTCAAAATAGACCGTCAGATCACACCCAGATTGTTCCTGTGCCTCAGCCACCGCCAGCCCCGATGTCAGGTGAGCGTTTCAGAATACGTTGTAGCGTGCGGCGGTGCATTTTCAAAAGTCGCGCGGTCTTTGTGATATTGCCATCGGTGCGCTCCAGAAACCGCTCAATGTGCACCCGCTTGGCCTCTTCCGGAGAAATCGGGTTTTCCGGCGCCGGAGGCAGCACCCCATCAGCCACCAATAGCGCGTCAATGATCTCATCTGCATCCGCTGGCTTGGCAAGGTAGTCGGTAGCACCAAGCTTAACCGCCGCCACTGCCGTGGGGGTGTTGCCATAACCGGTTAAAATCACTGCCCGCGCATCCTGCGAATACGCTTTGAGCACCTCAATCACTTCCAACCCTGACCCATCATCAAGATGTAGATCAATCACGGCAAAGGTGGGCGCACAGGCTTTGATGGCCTCAGTTGCCTCACTCAAACCCGATGCCGTGATCGTGTCGAAACCACGGTTGCGCATCACCTTGGATAACTGCTCACGAAACACGTTGTCGTTTTCGACAATGAGAAGTGTTTCACCCTGAAATTTACGTGCCATAGCATCCTCCGTAAGTGATTACGAAAGGGGCGTTAAATTGGATTTGGGAAAGTCATCACCTGCGTCAAAACGCGCAGGTTAAATGGCGACCTATACCGTCGCGCCGCCGTTGCGCTCAGCGTGCCAGACCTGTGTCAGGTGCGGGGTTTCTTCGTTAGGGACCAATGCCAAAGTGTGGCCCTCATCGCCTACGGTGAGTACAATAGTCCGCGCATTCGCCAAAGGCACCATCAGGCATTGCGGCTCATCAAGGTTCAGACGCCGGGCATGTCCCCGCGCGCTTTGGCCAGTTTGGAAGTTGCGATGGAACTCTTTCAGAAGCTCTACCTCGCATTGCGATCCGGTCGTGGCATAGTTTGTCAAATCCTCATTGGTCTTTACAAGGGCCTTTGCAACACCTTGTATTACATCAAGAAAACCGACATCTTCGACCACAGGCAGCAACCGGAAATCTGTAATTCCGGCGGCATCTGCAAGACTCTGGCAGGAGCAAGACATGTTAAAGCTTGTCCCCGGTGGAAGGCGCCGCGGGCGCAAAATACGCGCCTCCTGACTTGTTTCAAAGGCCTGCGTTAGGATCTGCGCAAACTGCTGCGCCATATCCTGGCTGTCTTCGGCTTGCACCATCGGGGTTTCATCAACGTCATGATCAAAGCGAATGGCGGCCAAACGGCGGTTGGATACGCTGAGACGCATGGTGCCAAAGACCTGGCATTCGATGATGATTTCGCGTGGCAGGATCGTTTCGTCAATTTCACGCAGCACCGCACAGAGAAGATCATGCTTTCCTGTGCCTGCTGCAATCGGCGCGCCATAGATCAACCGCTCTGGCCGCGCCAAGCGCTTGAGGGCCCGGTCTAGTCCGGGCCTTTCCTTGGGTATGATCTCTGCTTTTGCCACCTGGGTCGCCATCACTGTACTGCCGAGATTTTTTGCAAAGCACGATGTGCCGCGGAAAAGAGTTTCGGAGCCGCATGCGGGTCATCTGTCACCAGGCATAGAAACTCAGACTGAGAGCTGTCAGAGCGCACAAACACCATGGTCTCACCTTTGGCCAGAATCGCGGCTTCATTGAGGGTTGAGTTTTCGCCCTCCTCAAGGCCCGGCACATCCCATGTGGCATCCAGCAACTCGAAACAACTCGCGGCATGGTCGCACAGCGCGTCAAGATATTCCCGCCGAATACCTTGCCGATGGCTGGCACGCAGGATCAGACGCGCAGAGGTGTCGCCAAAGGCCGCCACGGAACATCCCGCGACCGACTTGCGTCCTGCGTCTAAAACCTGCTCAATATTCATTCCCACCACTCCATCATCAGCAGACCCTCTGCCTTTGGCTATGCTCTATGCGCTCAGGCACGGGCATTCTTCACATCAAGAGAATCCAACTCGACCTCCCCCGCGGGTGGACGCGCCCGAGAGGCGCCATCTTTGGGTTTGGCGCGAGACACACGTTTCGGGATGATACGGTTGGCGTCCTCCACCGGTTCGATTTCCGTAAGACCTTCTTCATCATCATCCGAAGAGTCGTCTTGCGCCTCGGCAATCAAACCACGCGCCATCAAATCTTCGATCAGATATTCACAGAACGCAGCAGCCCCGCTTTGGACCCATGCGTCCTTGTCATTGGCCTCGGTGGCATCGAGCAAAGACAGCGGAAAGACCGCATCAAACTGACCTTCGGTTTCCTTGCTTACACGCGACAAGAGCCGCATCCGGTCGCGGTCGGACGTGATCTTGTCAAACTGGGTAATCGCCAAAAGGTTATGACCTTTGGTGCGCTCAGCTAGCTCTTCCCAAGTGGCCGCCTCCGACTGGCGCCATGCCTGCGTCGCATGCGTGCACCAGATAACGGAATCCACCTCGTCAAACACGGCCATAAGCACGGAGCGATCCATATTTGGGTCTGAAATACCTGGCAAATCAAAGAGATCACAAAACTCAAGGATATCTGACTTGAGCCACAGGCGAATGTATTTGGTGTCTTCCAGAGAGGTGTCTGCAATCTCACCCATTGGAAGGTCTTCCTGCACGTCATCATGCGTCACACGCGCCGCGGCTGGCTCTCCATAGGCAATCCACACCGGCGGAACACTGGTTGCGGTGATGCGCACGGGCAGTGAGGCTTGCGACAACAACATGTTGAGCAGCGTGCTTTTACCGGCGCTGAATTCACCCATTAGGGCGATGCGCGGTTTACGCTCTGTGCTTGCCTCGGTCTCGCTCATGTTGGTCATGGCTGTCATTTGCGTTTATCCTTCCCTAGTCCGCGTATCCGCGCAGAACGGACAGCACATCATCCAGGATTTCCGTTTGTGTCGCGTGAGTACTGCGGCCAAGCCGGCTCTGCACTTTGGCGTCCGAAGTGGTGCCTTTGCCGATATCCGACAAAATGTCTTTCTGGTCTTCCAGGAAAAGACGCAGTGTATCCAGAATTTGATCTCGCACCTCTTGGGTCTGCACCGTCTTTAGTTGCGCCATGAAATCTTGGGTCTCATCGGCAATCAACTGACGGAACTTACGAGCAAAGGTCTCATAGCCGCGAAGGCGCTGCCACCATGACACCCACCAGCCATCATGAAAATCTAGCGCAATGGTTTGGCCCAATGAAATCGGCGGTGGCGTTCCCGGCACAGACGGCGCCGCGAGCTGAATTCCCGCCACAGCATCGCCATAGGCCGAGCTGTAGATTTCCGCGATATCCGCAAGTGCGGCTTCAAAATGTTGTTCTGCGATAGACTGCGCGCGCTTGCCAAAAACCGAATAGGCCGACCGCATCAACAGCCGCAGGCCCGTGGGATCATATTTCCACCCCTCCGCAGGCCCCTGTTGCTCAAGATGCGCAATAAGCGACTGGGTCGCACGTTCGATGAATTGGTCATGCGCCCGATCAGCGCGGGCATAGTAATCTTCAGTCGCCTGAACCAGATCCCTTTGCAGCGCTTGGCTGTGCTGGTCTGCAATCCGGTCAAACGCAAAGAGCGCCTCCTCAGGCGTCATGGACGCCCCCTTGGCATCACCAAGCTGCACTTTGGATTTGGCCTGCTGGCCGGTGGCCAGGCTCACGGCCGTGCTGGTGATTTTGTTTAGGAACGGATTGGCAATGTCCATGACAATGCGTTCTGACAACGCCCGAAAGAGTGATGGCAACCCGGACAGCTCCCAAACAATCTCAAAGGGCTCCGTTTCGCTGCACTTGATCTCGCGATCCGTCTCGGCCCATTTCAAAAGCGCCTTGATGCGCTCTTGCGGCATTTTCTGCACGTCACCCGAAAGCACAGCGTTGGCCCAATAGGCACTGCCAAAGATGATGTCGATGTTTTCAGGAGCCCGTTTCTGGCGCAGGGTCTGACGAATGCTGCGTTCAATTTCCGGCACTTGCTGGGCCGGCGCCTGAAGCTCATCAACGCGATTGACGAAAATCACGATATTGCGCGACTTGAGATTCGAGATGAGGCGAATAAGGCCCATATCGACAGAACTCAGCGCTTGGTTGGCCGAAAGCACAACCACACAGAGCTTGCTGTCACGAATGGCCTGTACCGTGATCTGCTCGCGCATCATGAAGGTGTCATTCACACCGGGCGTATCCCGCAGACACAGATTGCTCGGCACGGTGGTGCTATTTAGATAAAGATCGGCAGAACGCAGGATCTCGGCAAAGCGGCCCTGCTCTTCCTGATCCGCACTGACCTCTTCGTCGCCATCGAAATCATCGCCCAGACAGATGTACTTCTCCAACAGGTTCTTGTCGAAATAACCGTAGTCATGCTCTTGACCGATCAAGAGCTCAAACTTCTTGCCCAACCGG
>JBCAZO010000164.1:0-6057 GCA_038532975.1 Pseudomonadota bacterium | reverse complement strand
TCAGCTTCGTAGGCTTGAGGACATTTGGATCGCATCTGATTTTCAGCTTAGCAAGGAACAGCTTTTGCGGCGAATGTCATAAACTCTTGGATTGACTCTCTGGCCAACTTCGCACCATTTTAAGTCATCCTAAGTTGGAGAGAAGTACATGCAACACGACGATTGGCCCTGCTGATCATCGCCCGAACCAAGGTTCGAACCAAAGGGCGGTGAATCTATTTTCATCCCCTACTGCATGCTTCCCGCTAGGACATTCCATGTTTAAATTTTTTGAGACTCTGGTCGATCCTTATTGCCATTACGAGGAAAACGACCGCCCACCACGCCGCCTTTGGCCATTCATGAAGGCGTATATGCGCCCGTTCCATAAGGTATTCTGGATGGCGGCGATTATGTCTGTGATCGTGGCAGCGGTAGAGATTTGGTTGATCTACTACATGGGACGTATCGTGGATCTTTTGTCCACAGATCCGGCCACGATGTGGGAAACCTATGGGCTGGAAGTCATCCTGGTCGCCTTATTTATCTTGTTTCTGCGTCCATTCCTTCAGGCGATTGATGTTCTTATTTTGAACAATGCGATTTTGCCAAATTTTGGAACACTTATTCGATGGCGTGCGCACAAGCATGTGCTGCGCCAATCGGTTGGGTGGTTTGAAAATGACTTTGCGGGACGTATTGCGAACAGGATCATGCAGACGCCTCCGGCTGCAGGTGAAGCGGTGTTTCAGGTGTTTGATGCCATAGCCTTTTCCTTGGCCTACATCATTGGCGCTGTTTTTTTGCTGTCGGATGCAGATCCGCGTCTCATGTTGCCGCTGCTCGTATGGATTGGGCTTTACATGTTGCTTGTGCGTTGGACGATGCAACGTGTGGGACCCGCATCGAAGGCCGCGTCAGATGCGCGAAGCCAAGTCACAGGCCGTGTCGTTGATGCTTATACGAACATACATTCGGTCAAACTTTTTGCGCATGATGACCGAGAGCTCAATTATGCGCGGGAGGCCATCGAACATACGCGCAACACCTTTCAAGCTGAGATGCGCATTTATACGATCATGGACGTCATTCTTGTCTTTTTGAATGGCCTTTTGATTGTTGGTGTCGTCGGCTGGGCGATCTGGCTTTGGATGCAAGGGCAGGCCAGTGTTGGTGCTGTGGCGGCGGCGACAGCGTTAACATTAAGATTGAACGCCATGACCGGTTGGATCATGTGGGCGCTGACATCGTTTTTCCGTCAGCTTGGTGTAGTTGCCGAGGGAATGGAGACGATTGCGCAGCCAATTGATCTGGTAGACGCACCTGATGCGAAACCCTTGGACATGTCGCGTGGTAGGATCGAAATTCGGGAACTGTCGCATCACTTTGGCCGCGAAAGCGGTGGCCTTGATCACGTGTCGCTGGAGATTTGCCCCGGTGAAAAAATCGGTTTGGTCGGGCGCTCAGGTGCCGGGAAATCGACCCTAATCAAGCTGCTTTTGCGCTTTTATGATGCTGAAACAGGCAGCATTCTGATTGACGGTCAGGCGATATCCAAAGTGACCCAAGACAGCTTGCGAGACCAGATCGGTATGGTTCAGCAAGATAGCTCGCTGCTTCACCGCTCGGTCCGCGACAACATTTTATATGGTTGCCCAAATGCGACAGAGGAAGAGGTTGTACAAGCCGCAAAAAAAGCAGAGGCACATGAGTTCATTCTCGACCTTCAGGATCCTCAGGGCCGCACAGGCTATGATGCGCATGTTGGTGAGCGCGGTGTGAAGCTATCCGGCGGACAACGGCAAAGGATCACTCTTGCGCGCGTCATTTTGAAAGACGCGCCCATCTTGCTATTGGATGAAGCGACAAGTGCGCTCGACAGCGAGGTTGAAGCGGCGATTCAGGAGACTCTTTATGGCATGATGGAGGGTAAAACCGTTATCGCCATTGCGCACCGGCTGTCCACGATTGCACAGATGGATCGTATCATCGTGCTGGATCAAGGCCAGATCGCTGAGCAAGGCACGCATGCTCAGCTTTTGGCGCAAAACGGTCTCTATGCGCGATTTTGGGAACGTCAGTCCGGAGGATTTATCAATGCGGATGAGGCCGCAGAGTGAGGGTAGCTTTGGTTGGCCAAGCGCTGGGATAGAGCGTGACTATGGAAACTTACAAGATTGATCGGCTTGGCGTGCGCTGCGACGGAGTAGCCGAAGGATCAATCTATGCGTCGCGGTCGTTGCCCGGAGAGGTTGTGGAAGGTGAGCTGGATGGAAACAAGCTGTCCAACCTGCGGATCATTGAGCCTTCGTCTGATCGGGTTACGCCGGTTTGTGTGCACTACCATGCGTGCGGCGGATGTCAGGTACAGCATGCCTCGGAAATTTTTGTCGCGGACTGGAAGACGGGCTTGATACGCGCCGCTCTGTCTGCGCAGGGCCTTAAAGCTAATGTTCGGCCAATTGTCACTTCGCCGACTGCCTCACGACGCAGGGCGACCTTTGCGGCGCGTCGCACAAAGAAAGACGCGATGGCCGGTTTTCATAAGCAGGCCTCTGACGTCATTGTCGAGATTCCCAAGTGCGAGGTCATAACACCCGAATTGATGATGGGTTTGCCTGTTGCGGAAGATCTGGCACGGTTGGCGGCAAGCCGGAAAGGTGAACTTTCCGTTGCTGTGACGCAGTCTGATGTAGGTTTGGATATAACTGTGAGTGGCGGCAAAGTGTTGGACGGGCCTCTTCGCAATGTGCTGTCTGACCTTGCTGCCAGGCATGATATTGCGCGCTTAAGCTATGAGGACGAGATTATTGTTACCAGACGGAAACCATTTCAGCTTTTTGATGACATAACTGTTCATCCGCCGCCTAAAGCATTCTTGCAGGCAACAAAGGATGCAGAGAAAACGCTGCAAGACGAAGTGAAATCTATCGTCGGTGATGCTTCAAGCATCGTGGATTTGTTTGCTGGCTGCGGGACATTCGCGCTACCGCTTGCCAAACAAAGCCGCGTTCACGCCGTTGAAGGGGATGGCGAGATGTTGGGTTGCCTTGATCACGCTTGGCGAAACACCGAAGGTTTGAAGGCAGTGTCGGTCCAGACACGCGATCTGTTTCGCAATCCTCTGTCTTCGGACGAGCTTTCTAAATTTGAGGCTGTTGTGATCGATCCTCCGCGGGCAGGTGCACAGGCGCAAACATTGCAGCTGGCCTCGTCACAAATACCGATCATTGCTTATGTCTCTTGCAATCCCACGAGTTTTGCGCGTGACGCCAAATGTCTTTTGGAAGCGGGATACCAATTGGATTGGGTCTTGCCGATAGATCAATTCCGCTGGTCTGCCCATGTCGAGTTGGTTGCCGCGTTCAGATTGTGATCATGTGGAGTGCAAAAATCATGTGACCTGTTCTGCGAAGCGCTTTAGAACGACAGAAAAGGCAATAAAATACAGGCGGCGGAACGAATGCGATTTGCGAAAGGTCTATTGGTAATTTTGCTCCTAGTCACAGCGGCGGGGTGTTCGAAATTCAAGACATATAATGGTCCTGAGGTCACACAGATCATCGTTAACAAAGGTGATCGACGGATGTTTTTAATGCATCACGATAAGGTCTTGAAATACTACGATGTGGAGTTGGGCTTTACGACCGAAGGGCACAAACAATTCGAAGGTGATGGCAAAACACCCGAAGGGGATTACACAATTGATCGGCGTAATCCAAATAGCTCATTCTATCTGTCATTAGGTGTATCTTATCCCAATGAGGAGGATCGGGCTTTTGCGGAAGCCGCTGGGAAAAGCCCCGGTGGAGATATCTTCATTCATGGACGCCCCAATGGGAAAGTAAGAAACCCTGGTGCGGATTGGACAGCTGGATGTATTTCTGTGTCTAACCGTCAGATGCGGAACATTTACGCAATGGTAAAGAACGGAACGCCGATACGAATTACGCCTTGATGGGTCTAGTTGCCCATGACCAGGGTCCACCAAATCTTGCCATTGTTTTCCTGAAGCCAGGAAAACCCCATATTGCGGGCGTCCGGCGCAAGAATGACCTGGCGCGTCGCTGGGTCTTCCATCCACGCGGCCAGTGTCTCAAGCTCTGTCTCATAGGTCTCCGAGATCGTTTCGCCAACAAGCCCGCCTTCGTAACCAACGCGCTTAACGCGATCAATGGGTGAGGATCCGTCGGATCCAAAATGCCATGGACGGTTTTGAACCGACATATCTCTGGAATGTGTGGCGGCCGCTGCGTTCAGCTTTGAGTTTAACTGAACACTTGATTGCCCTGCAGCACTGCGAAGTGAGTTCACAGAGTCCAGCATGCGGAACTGGATTCTTGAGGTTTCTCCAGACCGGATGCGATAGATTTTCGGCAGCGGTTTACCATCTACGCCCACCTGATTCTGTGGAGGCGGCGGCGTACAAGCGGCAAGGACAATTAGAGCCGAAAGAAGCAAACTTGCTATGCGCATCATCAGATGTCACCCGTTTTCGTCATTTTCTCCCCTCTAACGCGCCTTGCATGGTGTTTCAAACCCACAACGCTTCAACTTTGCCATTTGTTGCCTGTTTGATTTGCGATTGAGGCATTCCGGCCATATGATTTCTATGAAATAAAGTCGATCTGGGATGGATGATATGGCATTCGAGTCTAAGAAAACACTGAGTCGCCGCGGGTTTCTGGCGGGTACAGCTGCAACAATTGGGCTTCCTGCTATGGCTCAAGATGTGGACGGCGCAGGCAGCGTGCTGCTTGAAAAAGATGTTACGACAACAGTCAGACGCAACATTTCCAGCTTTCGGTCACTGGATTGGCGCCCCTATTTTTCAAATCTGAATAATGGCGCGGTGTTGGTGGATATATCTTCACGTGCTTTGCATTTCTGGGGTGCAGATGGTCAAACATACAAGCTCTACCCGTCTAGCGTACCGCTGAGTGAGGAGCTTACGCGCCGTGGGCGTACCAAGGTGGTGCGCAAGATAGTCGGTCCGGATTGGCGCCCAACACCATCGATGCTCAAACGCAATCCAGAATGGCCATCATACATTCCGCCGGGCCCCGACAACCCATTGGGAACACACGCGCTTTACCTTAGTTGGACATATTATCGGATCCACGGAACGCATGACACGCGCAAAATTGGGCGAAAGTCCTCCAATGGATGTATCGGGCTTTATAACGAGCATATTGCCGAGCTGTTCAGCCTTACTAAAGTCGGCACGCAGGTGTTGCTAATTTGACGAATTGACGGTGATTTGGGTTTGTGAATGCCATGAATTCTTTCATTTTTGGCCACAATCCTGTTTGTAGGCTGCTACGAGGTAAGTTTCCGGCATGAGGCCGCTGCAAAAGCCAGGCCCGCCCCATATCTGGAGGATTAACATGAAAAGACTTGTTCTCGCCGCTGCGTTTACGGCTGCTGCAACAGCAGGTTTTGCTGGCAACATCGAAGAGCCCGTCATTGAGGCGCCGGTGATTGTTGAAGAAACAGCCGCTAGTTCTTCTGCTGCAGGTGTGTGGGTTCCGCTTGTCCTTCTTGCCATCGTTGCTGCGGTGATCGCAACTGACTAACTACGGCGAATAGAGAATTCTAAAAAGGCAGCGTTGATCGCTGCCTTTTTCGTTTCTGGTGCTTTGTATTTAGGTCCAGCCACCTAGGTTTTGATCAATGATATCCGCCAGCGCAGCGATGTGTGCATCATTGTCATTCAGGCATGGGATATACAAAAACTCTTCACCGCCAGCCTCTTCAAAGCTTTCCTTGATCTCTTCGTTGATTTCTTCAAGCGTCTCGATGCAGTCCGATGAAAAGGCTGGTGCAATGACGGCAATGTTTTTCTTACCTTGCTCCGCCAGTTCGGCCACATGTTCCACAGTATAAGGGCGCAACCATTCTTCTGGCCCGAAAACGGATTGGAATGTGGTGGTTATCTCGGTTTCGCTCCAGCCAAGGCGCTCTCGCAATAGGCGCGTGGTTTTTTGGCACTGACAGTGATAGGGATCGCCCTGTTTGAGGTATAGTTGTTGCATGACGTGGTACGATACAACTAGGATTTCAGGTCGTTTTTCAGCA
>JBCAZO010000163.1:0-6067 GCA_038532975.1 Pseudomonadota bacterium | reverse complement strand
TGAGGGGGACGGGATTGGCCCGGAAATCATGCGTCCGACGCTTGATATCCTGAGCAAACTGTCATCAGCGGCCTCTGGTTATGACCTGACGTTTTCCATCGTGCCAGCCGGGGCGACGCATTACGCCAAGAGTGGCGAGGCTCTCCCTGAAAGCTCGATAGATATCGCCCGAGGGGCGTCGGCCATTTTGCTGTCGGCGATGGGTCTGCCGGATATCCGCTATCCCGACGGCACCGAGATTTCCCCACAGATTGATATTCGCAAGCGGCTTGATCTCTTTGCCGGCGTGCGCCCTGTGCGCGTGCATGCCGCTGCGCTCTCACCACTCACAATACCAAAAGGCAAAGAGATCGATTTTGTCCTTATCCGTGAAAGCACCGAAGGGCTGTTTTACACGCAAGGCACGGGCGAGGTGTCGGAAAATGAAGCGCGTGAAACATTGCGCATCACGCGAGAGGTGTCGGAAAAGCTCTTTCAGTTTGCCTTTGCGCTGGCCGGGCAACGCAAGTCGCAGGGGCGCGGGCCAAGCAGGGTTACATGCGTGGACAAAGCAAATGTCTTTCGCGCATTTGCCTTTTTCAGAGAGATATTTGACACCGAGGCGACGCGGCATCCCGAGATTGCATCGAGCCACGCCTATGTAGACGCTATGGCGCTCTGGATGGTGCAGCGGCCCTGGGATTTTGATGTGTTGGTCACAGAGAACATGTTTGGGGATATCCTGTCGGATCTGGGCGCCGGGATCATGGGCGGTTTGGGTGTTGCGCCGTCGGCGGATATCGGTTTGGAGCATGCAGTGTTTCAGCCCTGTCACGGATCGGCGCCGGATATTGCAGGTCAGGGGCTGGCCAACCCGTTTGCCATGATCCTGTCGGCTGCCATGATGCTGGATTGGCTGGGTGTAAAACATGATCACCCCAAACTTCTGGCCGATGGTGCGCGCCTTCAATCTGCTGTGGATCGGGTTTTGGCTCAGGGCAAGGTATTGACCCGTGATCTGGGCGGACACGCAGGCACCGACGCGGCGGCGGCAGCCGTGTCAGCCGCGTTGGATGAGGCGTGAGCAGCGCAGAGCGCATAAGTGTTGCCTGCCTTGGGGCCGGGTATTTTGCGCAGTTTCACTATGACAGCTGGGCGCGGATGCCTGAGGTCGAGCTTGTCGGGTCATGTGATCTGGATCTGGTCAAGGCGGCGGCCACGGGGCTTCCGGCCTATGATGACCTTGGGCAGATGCTGGATGAAGCCGATCCGGATGTGCTGGACATCATCGTGCCACCCAACGCCCATGCGGCAGCCATTGAGCAGGCGATCGCTCATGGCGTTCAAACCATCATTTGCCAAAAGCCGTTTTGCCGGGCGCTCGCCGAGGCTCGGCATATCGCGCACCGGGCCGAAGCGGCAGGTGTGGCGCTTGTTGTGCATGAGAACTTTCGGTTTCAACCGTGGTATCGCGCGATCAAATCTGCACTGGCAGATGGCGCAATAGGCCAGTTTCATCAGGCAACATTCCGATTTCGGCCCGGAGACGGGCAGGGGCCTCGGGCCTATCTCGACCGCCAGCCCTATTTTCAGAAGATGCCGCGCTTTCTGGTACATGAAACGGCGGTGCATTGGATCGACACGTTTCGGTATCTCTTTGGTGAGCCGGTTTCCGTCTATGCGGACCTGCGTAAGCTCAATCCTGTCATAGAAGGAGAAGATGCAGGATACATTCTGTTTGAATATGCAGATGGTGCGCGGGCGCTCTTTGATGGGAACCGGCATTTGGATCACGCTGCTGACAATCTGCGCCGGACCATGGGCGAGGCATTGATCGAGGGCACCGATGGAGCGCTTGGTTTGTCTGGCGATGGGTCTGTGCATGTTCGGGGGCAAGGCGCGCTTGAAATGGAAACCGTACTTGGCCCGGACACTTGGAACGGGTTTGGCGGGGATTGTGTGCATGCCTTGCAAGCGCATGTCATCGCCGGACTGCAGTCGGACGGTGTGTTAGAGAACACTGCACCGGACTACCTGAAAGTGCTCGAAATCGAAGAGGCGGTTTATGCGTCCGCGAAACTGGGGCACAAAGTTGATCTGGGGGCCAAATGACACGCACAGAACCACAATCGAACTATCAAAAAGCGCTTTTTGGTCTGCGAGAACTGATCTTTTCAGGAGAGTTGCTGGCAGGCTCTGATCATCTGGAAACAGAGCTTGCCGAACGGATGGGCATGTCACGCACGCCGGTGCGAGAGGCATTGTTGACGCTGGAAAGCCAGGGACTGGTGAAAGTCAGGCCGCGGCGTGGCGTGCGCATTGTTCCGGTGTCCGCAGAAGATATGCGCGAGATCTACGAAGTGCTGACCGAGCTTGAAAGCCTGGCGGCCGAGAATGCGGCACGCGCCGGATATCACGAAACTGAACTGGTCGCACTGGCCCAAGCAATCGATGCGATGGACACCGCGCTTACGAAAAATGATCTCGTGGCCTGGGCCGCCGCAGACGAGCGGTTTCATGCAGAGCTTGTCCGGCTTGGTGGCAACAGCCGGATTGAGATGATCGTGGACCGAATGCAGGATCAGGTGCGCCGTGCACGGGCCTCAACGCTCTATATACGGCCAAAACCCGTTAAATCGAATGAGGATCACCGCGCGGTATATCGCGCGATCCGCGAGGGCAATGCACCGAGCGCACGGGCGCGCCATCGGGCGCACCGGCAAGAGGCCAAGGCGACGCTCATTGCGCTTTTGGACAAACATCAGCTGAAGGGTTTGTGACGCGCGTGCGTGACATAGGTCAAGGCACGGCCCACGCGCAGGCGTCATCGTCAAAATCTCAAACATGGGCAAAGGGGGACACCATAAGCAACAGCAACGCCATCAAGTGAGTCGCAGTATTGTTGACGTTCTCGGGAACGCCGGATCGTGCACAAGGCCAACTTGGCCGCGGGTTTCACGCTCTTTCTGGGCAATTTCGGGTCTGTTTCAGTAACATAGCAATCTTTGCTTGCTTGAATGTCATCAAAGAGCCTTAAGTGGTTCTCTACGTAGGACTGGGTATTAACACCGTCAGGTCGCCCTGTTATACGAGCAAAATTGGTAAGAATCTTTTACCGCTGGCCCATCGGGCCTTACGAAACTCTGGGAGGATACATATGAAAATCCGTAATTTCGCTGCCGCGGCGGCTGCGAGCATCGCAATGACTGGCGCAGCGAGCGCGCAGGAAACTTTCGAAATGACATCTGCTTTCGGGAAAAACCTGCCGATTCTCGGCACGGCTGCTGTTGGCTTCACCGAAAAGGTGAATTCGATCTCAACCGAAGTTGAGTTTGAGCACTTTGATCCAGGTGAGCTCGTTCCTGCGCTTGAGGCGCTTGACGCTGTCTCGAACGGGTCAGTTGACGCCGCCTACACGACTTCAGGCTACTGGCAGGGCAAAATTCCCGCTGCATCACTTTTCGCTGCTGTGCCTTTTGGCCCCGAAGCAGGCGAATTTCTGGCCTGGATGATGTATGATGATGGTATGGAGCTGTTCCAGCGCATGTATGATGAGAACGGCTATAACGTTCATGTCATTCCGTGCGGCATCATCGCGCCGGAAACATCGGGCTGGTTCAAAAATGAAATCAACTCGCTGGCTGACCTTGAAGGTCTGAACATGCGTTTCTTTGGTCTTGGTGCCGAAGTGATGCAGAAATTGGGTGTGTCCACGTCGCTTCTTGCGGGTGGGGATATCTTCCCGGCGCTGGAGCGCGGCGCGATTGACGCGACCGAGTTCTCGATGCCTCGCATCGATGCGCGTCTGGGCTTTTACAACATCGCGAAGTACAACTACTTCCCCGGCTGGCACCAGCCCGCGACACTGTTTGAGCTTCTGATCAACAAGGATCGCTGGGAAGATCTTGATGAGATCGCCCAGAACCAGATCAACATCGCTTGCATGGCCAACATCACCGACAACTATGCGGAGGGTGAAGGCACCAATTTTGCCGCGATGCAGGAAAATGTTGAAAAGAACGGTGTGACTATCAAACAGTGGTCGCCTGAAATGCTGGCCGCCTTTGAAGGTGCTTGGAACGAAGTGGCCGGAGAACTGGCTGCTGAGGACGCCTACTTCAAGGAAGTCTGGGATGACCTTCAAGAGTTCCGCGCTGGTTATAAAGTGTGGAACAACAACATCTATCTGAAGCGTCCGCGCGACTAAGCGTTTTGTTTGAAACATCTGGCCAGGGCGGCACAATGCGCCGCCCTGACCTTTGCCTAAGGGCCGTCTGGGGAGAGGCGGCGTGCTGGCAACATACGCCTTGAGGAGGGACGCCACATGCAATCCGTAGAAGAAATTGCTGCCATAACCGATCCGGGTGAGGTTGGTCGGGAGCACCATAACAAAGGCGACAGGCTTACAATTGCCATCTCCAACGTTTTTGCGTGGCTCTTTCCTATTCTGATGGCGGTGATCTGCGCCCAAGTCGTCTTGCGGTCGCTGGGCCGGTCGGAAATCGGACCGGGCAACCAGGCGTGGATGGACGATTTGCAATGGTGGCTTTACGGTGCTGCGGTGCTTGTCGGCATCGGCTATGCGGTGACAACCAATAGCCATGTGCGGGTGGACATCCGCTACGACAATTTCTCGAAGGAAAAGAAGCTGCGCACGGATATCTTCGCGCTGGGCTGGCTTTTCCTGCCGTTTATCATCCTGTGCTGGGATGTAACGCTGCACTATGCGATTGCGTCTGTGGTGGCCAACGAGGGTTCGGACAGCCCCAACGGCCTTCACAATCTATGGATTCTCAAGATTGTGATGAATGCCAGTTTTGTGCTTATCGGTTTTGCCTCATGGTCGGCCTACGTGCGCTATCTGGGGCAATACACACGCCCGGCGCTTTGGAAGAAACTTTTGTTCGCGTTTCCTGCAACCATGTTTCTTGTCAATCTCGCGATCTTCTATGCGCTGTGGTGGTTTGTGTATCTGACCGGCGGAGAAGAAATGAATGCCCGTCAAGTGGGGCGGCATCCGCTTTTTGATGAGTTCGAACTGGGCAACTACGACATCAAATACACAATCGTTATCACGCTTGTCGCCACCATCCTTTTGATCGGCATCGCCCGATTGATGGATCGCGGCCCACGCGACGACGCTGCGGTCTGAGGGGGCGGACATGCTGGAATTTATCGGTCAGTTTCTGACACTGAACGAAATCGCCGTGATGGCGATGTTCGGCGTCTTCATCTACATGCTGTTCCGCGGCATCCCGGTGGCGATGGCGCTGGTGGGCGTCAGTCTTGTCTTCGTGTTGATCGCCGAGTTCTTCCTTGACCCATTCCGAGGCCAGTTCCGCGATTTGATCGATTTTGATCGAACCGGGATCGAGTATCAAAGGCTACAGGCGCTGTCAGGGCGATTGTTCGGCAACATCGTCAAGAACCCGGTGCTTGTGGCCCTGCCGATGTTCATCTTCATGGGCCTTATGCTGGACCAGTCCGGCGTGGCGCAGAGCATGATGCATTCAATGCAAAAGCTCTTTGGCTCTTTGCGCGGTGGTCTATCGCTGACGGTTCTGCTCATCGGGATCATCCTTGCGGCCTCCACTGGCGTGATTGGGGCCTCTGTCACACTTCTGGGTGTGATGGCGCTTCCGGCGATGATGAAGCAGAACTACTCCAAACCGATTGCCACAGGCACGATTGCTTCGGCAGGGACCTTGGGCATTCTCATTCCGCCGTCGATCATGCTTGTGATCATGTCGGATCAGCTGGCGATCTCTTTGGGTGATCTCTTCATGGGCGCGTTGTTCCCAGGGCTGATCCTTGGTGCGCTCTATATCGTCTTTATTGTGATTTATGGTCTTATCAACCCAAATGCGATGCCAGCACCTGAAAAGACCGAGGGTGTCACGTGGGAAGACGTTAAAGAGGTTTTGTTGGCAGTTGTGCCACCGATGTTCCTCATTCTACTGGTGCTGGGCTCGATCTTTGCAGGCTTCGCCACACCCACTGAGGCCTCGGGGCTTGGCGCAATGGGCGCCACGCTTTTAGCACTGTTTAACGGTAAGCTGAACTGGGCTGTTCTGCGGGATGTAAGCCG
>JBCAZO010000162.1:0-6083 GCA_038532975.1 Pseudomonadota bacterium | reverse complement strand
ATTGAACAGATATTCAACGCAGCACCTTCTGCTTTCCGTCGCTGATCCTTCTATCGCCTCTTGACCTCACCCGGCCTGCACTACCATGTAGTCGGAGAAATAATGCAACGACTGAGGGGGCCCAAAATGGCTTTTGAACTTCCCGATCTTCCCTATGCACATGATGCTCTGGCCGCTAAAGGCATGTCTAAAGAGACGCTGGAGTATCACCACGATCTGCACCACAAGGCATATGTGGACAATGGCAACAAGCTGATTGCCGGCACCGAATGGGACGGCAAGTCGATGGAAGACATCATCACCGGCACCTATGACAAATCCGCTGTGGCGCAAAGTGGCATTTTCAACAACATCAGCCAGCTTTGGAACCACAACCAGTTCTGGGAAATGATGGGCCCGGGCGACAGCAAGATGCCCGGCGAGCTTGAAAAAGCGATCACCGAAAGCTTTGGATCAGTCGACAAGTTCAAGGAAGAGTTTTCCGCCGCAGGTGCCGGTCAGTTTGGCTCTGGCTGGTGCTGGCTGGTTAAGAACGCAGACGGATCATTGGCCGTGACCAAGACTGAAAACGGCGTGAACCCGCTCTGCTTTGGTCAAACAGCACTTCTGGGCTGTGATGTATGGGAGCATTCCTACTACATCGACTTCCGCAACAAGCGCCCGGCTTATCTGACGAATTTCCTCGACAATCTGGTCAACTGGGAAAACGTCGCCAGCCGGATGTGACCTGATCGCAGACCGACGATACGCCCTCGATCCCAAGATCGGGGGCGTTTTGCTTGGGGAGAGGGCAATGACCGAGACGCAAAAGGGTGTGACCGCGATCATCCTGGCTTGTATGATCTGGGGCTTGTCGGGTCTGTTCTACAAGCTGCTGGCGGATGTCCCCGCGCTTCTTGTTCTCGCCCATCGCACGATTTGGGGCGTTGTGTTCTTCTTGATTATCCTCGCTGTTTGGGGTGATTTGCGACAGCCTGTCGAAAGTTTGCGAAGCGCCCGTGCTTTTGGGATTATGGCGCTGGCGTCAGGGTTGATTGCAGTGAACTGGTTGGCTTTTGTTTATGCCATACAGACTGATCAGGCGCTTGAAGCTTCGTTGGGATATTTCATCTTCCCGCTCGTCACCATTCTTCTTGGCCTTATTGTCTTTCGCGAAACCCTCGTTCCCGCAGAATGGATCGCGATTGCCCTTGCATTTGCGGCGGTCGCCACGCTGACCATGGGGCTGGGTGTGGCACCATGGATTGCGCTTGTGATCGGTCTTAGCTTTGGCTGTTACGGCGCGCTCAAGAAAAACCTTCCGGTCGGTCCGGTTGTATCGGTTACGGCAGAATCGTTGCTCTTACTGCCTCTGGCGCTTGGCTGGCTTGTTTATGTCGCGGGGCAGGGTGACACAGTCTTTGGCGGTTCCTGGGGTTTGGCCGTAACACTGTTTCTGAGTGGCCCGATAACTGCGACGCCACTCATTCTCTTCAGCTATGGCGCGCGAAAGATAAAACTGACCACCGTAGGCGTTTTGTCCTACCTCAATCCCAGCCTGCAATTTCTGGTCGCGACGCTGCTATTTCTTGAGCCATTTGGATTATGGCACGCAATCGCCTTTGGCATGATATGGACCGCACTGGCGCTTTACACAGCCGCACGTTTGCGTCAGGACAAAGTTTCACAAAGCGCCAGTTCCAGTGCCGGGACGTCCTCCACCACGCGCATAAAGTCGCGTAGCGAGACATCGGCAAAATCCTCGTCAATGATGTGATTGATAAGCTGAACCAGTTTCGTCCAATACCCCTCTGTATTCAAAAGAAAGATGGGTTTCTGATGCAGCCCGATCTGACGCCAAGTGAGCACCTCGAAAAACTCGTCCAGTGACCCCGCGCCCCCCGGCAGAACCACCACGGCATCGCAATTCATGAACATCACCTTCTTACGCTCATGCATCGTTTCGGTGAGCACGTAATGCGTCAGGTCTGTCTTGCCGATTTCCCGATCAAAAAGATTTTCCGGCATCACGCCAAAAGTTTCTCCTTCTGCCAATTGTGTGGATCGCGCCACCGCACCCATCAGCCCGACATCCCCCGCGCCGTATACCAAACGCCAGTTCCGGCGCGCGATGATGGCGCCAAAGGCCTCCGCATCTGCCATGTAGGCAGGGTTTTTGCCGGGGCGTGAGCCGCAAAAGACACAGACGGACCGTGCTGTCATAAGATCACCAGTTGCTGAGAAGGGTTGTTTTGACCCATTTAGCCCTGGTTGCTAAGCTCCTGCAACCGCGCTCAGCGCGATGGGTTGGAAGGGATGTCATGAGCAAGTGGACAGGATCAGTTGGCGGATGGGCGCTGGGTCTTCTCTGTGGGGCCGTGATCGCGATTTTTGCAGGTCTCTACCTGACCAATGTCTTTGCACCACTACAAGGCGATCCAGAGACGGCAGCTGCGCCTGAACTGGACGTCCAACCTCTCCCAGAAAGCTCATCGGAAAGCGCAACAGAGCAGGCTGACGTCGAACCTGACACGCCTGCATCTGAGCCAGAAACCTCTGCCGCAGATCAGTCCGAACCGTCTTTGCCACTACCGCCAAGCGTTAGCACATTTCGTCTTGAACCTGATGGCCAGATGCTTGTCGCCGGCCGGGCCGAGCCAGGATGGAAAACCTCGATCCGTTTGGACGAGGAGGTGCTAAGCACGTTCATACCAGAGGGCAATGGCGAGTTTGTGCAATTCGTTGACGTCAAGCCAGACCCGGACGTGCGGGTATTAAGCCTTGCAATGACGTCTCCCGAAACCGGGGAAGTTCTTTACTCCCAAGGGGATATCATCATCACCCCTGTGGCTGCGCCCGAAGTGGTTGCGACAAAGGAGGATGCAGGCGGCGACGTATCTGAAGAAACGGCCGATGCTGGCACGGAAAATGCGGATCCCGCCGCTGACCCAACCGCCACACAAAACACTGCTGTGCTTCTGTCCGACGACGAAGGCGTCAAAGTGCTGCAACCCGCCCAGCCGCAGGATGCATCGCCAGAGGTCATGTCCGTGGTGGCACTCGATGCGATCACCTATTCTACAGAAGGTGAGGTGCAACTCTCTGGCCGTGGCGCGGGTGAAGGTTTCGTGCGTGTTTATATCGACAACGCCCCCGTCATCACATCTCAAATTGATGAGGACGGCAGCTGGCGCTCGGACCTGCCTGAGGTTGATACTGGCGTCTACACCCTTCGCATTGACGAGGTCGATGCCGAAGGCAACGTCACCAGCCGTGTCGAAACCCCTTTCAAACGCGAGGACGAAGAGGTGTTGGCGCAGGCAACGGAGGGCCAAACTGAACTGGTGCAGGCAATCACAGTGCAGCCGGGATATACGCTTTGGGGCATTTCGCGCGACAACTACGGCGATGGCACGCTCTACGTGCGTATCTTTGAGGCCAACCGCGACCGCATTCGTAACCCCGACCTCATCTATCCCGGCCAGGTTTTCAGCATTCCCGAATAACGGGTGGTCAATCCAGAACAGTCGAATTATCTTTTGGGTTCACACTGTTGAGGGGACCCGATGCGCCGACGCACGCTCACGACAATAGAGCGGCCTGAACAAGGCTGGCGCACGATCCGCCGCGTCGCACCCTATCTTTGGCCAGAGGGGCAGGGATGGGTCAAACGGCGTGTGGTATTTGCCCTCATTGCGCTTCTGATTTCCAAACTCATCGCGGTGGGCACGCCGTTTTTCTACAAGGCCGCGGTGGATGCGTTGGCCGGTGAGGGCCAGCAGGCCGCGTGGATGCTGGCCGCCGGGGCAATCGGCTTGACCGTGGCCTATGGCATGGCGCGGCTGATGAATGTGGGTTTCCAACAGCTTCGCGATGCGATCTTCGCCCGTGTGGGTCAGCGCGCGCTGCGCTCGCTGGCGCTCGAGACGTTTCAGCACATCCACAAAATGTCGCTGCGCTATCACACCACGCGCAAAACCGGGGGCCTCAGCCGGATCATTGAACGCGGGGTCAAAGGCGTCGATTTCCTGCTGCGCTTTCTGCTCTTTTCCATTGGTCCGCTGATCCTCGAACTTATGCTCATTGGCATTGTCCTCTGGACACTCTTTGACTTCTGGTATCTCGCCGTCGTTGTGGGGGTCATCGCGGCCTATGTCTGGTTCACCTTCAAGGTCACGGAATGGCGTGTGAAGCTGCGCAAGGAGATGAACGACCAGGACACCGATGCCAATCAAAAGGCCATCGACAGCCTTTTGAATTTCGAGACGGTGAAATATTTCAACGCCGAAGGGCGCGAGGCGGCGCGTTATGACAGCGCGATGGAGGGTTATGAGAGTGCAGCCCTCAAGACCTCTTATTCGCTGGCCTTTCTTAATTTCGGACAGAGTTTCCTGATCACAAGCGGGCTTGTCATCGTCATGGTCATGGCCGCCATGGGGGTTCAGAACGGCACGCTTACCGTGGGCGACTTCGTCATGGTCAACGCCTACATGATCCAGATCACCATGCCGCTGAACTTTCTCGGCACGGTTTACCGCGAAATCCGGCAGGCTTTGGTCGATATGGGCGAAATGTTCGATTTGTTAGAGCAAGCGCCGGACGTTGAGGATAAAGCAGGAGCAAAAAGCCTGAAAATTGAAGGTGGCACTGTTGTCTTGGACGACGTTTTCTTTGGCTATGAGCCTGAAAGGCCGATCCTGAAGGGCGTTTCGCTCAAAGTTCCTGCCGGGAAAACCGTCGCCGTGGTTGGCCCCTCCGGTTCTGGCAAATCCACCATCGGGCGGCTCTTGTTTCGGTTTTACGACGTGCAGGAGGGGGCCTTGCAAATCGATGGTCAAGATGTGCGCGACGTCACGCAAGACAGCCTTCATGCTGCTATTGGCGTGGTCCCGCAAGACACGGTGCTTTTCAACGACACGGTGGGCTACAACATCGCTTATGGCCGCGATGGGGCCACGCAGACAGAAATCGAAGAGGCCGCGCAAGCCGCGCAAATCCACGAATTTATCGCCAGTCTGCCGCAGGGCTACGACACGCAGGTGGGAGAACGTGGGCTGAAGCTTTCGGGCGGTGAAAAACAACGCGTCGGCATCGCCCGCACGTTGCTGAAGAACCCGGCGATCCTTTTGCTGGATGAAGCCACCAGCGCGCTCGATACTGAAACCGAGCAGGGCATTCAGGAAGCCCTGAAACGGGCAGGAACAGGCCGCACCGTGATCACCATCGCGCACAGGCTGTCAACGATTTCAGACGCCGATCAGATCGTTGTGCTGGAGGATGGCCATATCGTGGAGCAGGGCACGCATGACGTTCTCATGGCGCGGGATGGGCGCTACGCGAGCCTCTGGCGGCGTCAGGCTCGGGAGCGGGATGAAGTCGCGTAGGGCGGGGTTTCACCCCGCCAATCCGGATTATAGATAATAAGGTAGGGTGGGCATTTTGCCCACCTGTTTAAACGGTGCAATAGTGGGCAGAATGCCCACCCTACGGTGTCAGAGATTATCGTTCTCTCAGCGAACCTATGGTTCCGCGCGAGGATGCGCTTTTCGCTCACCTACTCCGCCGCCCGCACGCCCCCGGGCCCCGGCTCGTCCCCGTCATCCTTGCCAACCCGATGAATAAAAGTCAGCCGCAGCGGCGCAGGCTCCGCCTCAATCGCAGGCTCGCGTTCGTCTTCCCAGATTACCTCCGGCAGGCGTTGCCGCTTGGCTTGCCGCGCGAGAGCCCAGTCACGGGCGGCGCGGCTGGTGCGGCCCATGGAAAGCTTGGCCAGAAGCTGTGAGGCCCAGAGCACGTAGGTCGTGGCCCAGATGCGCAGGGCCAGCATGGAGGGGGTAAAGACGAGTGTCAGAACAGTGGCGATGCCAAGGCCGAACACGACCGCTGTCGCCAATTGCTTCCACCACAAAGCGGTGGGGCTGTTGAACGTATAGCCGCCATCGACGAAGTTGAGGCTAAGCCCGAACATCATTGGCGCGAGGCCTGCCATGGTGGTAATTGTCGTCAGCAAAACAGGACGAATGCGTGCCTCCGCCGTCCGAGTGATCGCATCGATCCGCGGCATGTATTTTGAGTATTCCTGATAGGTGTCAATCAGCACGATG
>JBCAZO010000161.1:0-6084 GCA_038532975.1 Pseudomonadota bacterium | reverse complement strand
TGGGCTTTCATGCCCTCCCTAGCATTTGTAAACTCATACCAGAGAGAAGGGGGACAGCGTGACATCCGCAACATCAGCCGTAACGAACAACTTTGTTTGCAAGGACGGAGACGTGGCATGATTTATAATCTCGGGTCGATCAATATCGACTACTTCTACACATTGCCGAAATTGCCAGCCGCAGGCGAAACACTTGCCGCCAAAGAGTTTGACATCGGATTAGGTGGCAAGGGTGCAAATATGTCTGTTGCCGTGGCGCGTGCAGGTGGTGACATTTGCCATATCGGAAATGTTGGTAAAGATGGTGCCTGGGCTGTTGATTACATGAAGGGAGCAGGAGTTGATGTGTCGGGTGTCCTGATGATTCAAGAGCCAACAGGGCATGCGATTATCTATCGCGATAGTGAGGGAGAGAATTCTATCGTCATCTACCCAGGTGCCAACGCACTGCAGGACAAAGATCGGATCACCGCTGCTTTGTCGAAAGCTAAATCCGGTGATGTGCTTCTCTTGCAGAATGAAACCAACCTTCAGGCATTTGCCGCGGGATTAGCGCACAAGGCGGGGATGAGGGTGGCTTATGCCGCTGCGCCATTCGATGTGAACGCTCTGAATGATGTTCTGCCCTACATTCATATTCTTGTTTTGAATACCGTTGAGATGGCGCAGCTTCTTGAGCAGACGGATCACACTCCTGACACTTTAGGTCTTGACCTCTTGGTTGTTACAAAAGGGGCTGAAGGATGCATGGTCTATTCCAAGGAAACAGTTGAGAAACATGTTCCTGCCTTTCCGGTAAATCCAATCGACACAACGGGTGCAGGCGACACGTTTACAGGGTATTTTCTCGCCCATCTCGATCTTGGCGGCAGTATCGAAGACGCCTTGCATCAAGCGAATGCAGCTGCGGCTTTGATGGTCACAAAAAAGGGAACAGCTAACGCTATCCCCTTTGCCTCGGAGGTTGAGCAGTTTCTGGGTTAGGATCCGACAAAAGCCGCTTGATTTCCCCAAAGCTGTTTGACGCGTGCATCTCGTCCGCAAGCTTGGCGATATGCTTTATAGGCCTTTGATTGTTTCTTTGGTCCGAACCGGGTGAAAACGATCTTGGACCCTTTATAGTAGTCTTGGTGGTAAGCTTCCGCCGGGTAAAATTTTGAGACACCTAAAACTGGCGTCACGATTTTTTGCCCCAATTCGGATTGTGCGTCAGCGATGGCCCTCTCGGCGGCCCTCTTTTCGCCGGAGTCTGCTACAAAAATCGCAGTCCGATAGCTTTCGCCTCTGTCACAAAACTGTCCGCCAGCATCTGTGGGATCAACTGAGCGGAGGAATTTGGCCAACAGGGTTTCGCGAGAGATTTTGTTCGGGTCAAACAGTATTTGCACGGCTTCGTAATGGCCGGTGCCGCCGCGGGTGACTTGTTTGTAGGTCGGATTTTCGACAGTTCCGCCTGTGTAGCCTGAAATGACTTCTTTCACGCCCGGTACGGATTCGAAATCAGATTCAACGCACCAAAAGCACCCGCCTGCGACTGTCAGAATTTCTGTACCTGCCGCGCGTGCTTGGCCCGTGTTCAGCGTGAACGCGATACCAATCAGGATCGCGAGTGCCGTCGCTTTGATATTGCTCAGATGTTTCATGCCAGAACCTCCTTGGTTGGAATAATCATGCTCCGACCACTGCCAAAACCCAATTCACCAGCTTGTGAGGTCACGCGCCGGTGACCTGATTTTGCGCTTGGCAGCCAGATTTCAGGGCTTTAGCGTTCTTTTTGAAACAAAAAACCTGGTCTTTCGTAACATTTGAGGTGCCGATGAGCGAGCAAGTCACGACCCATCAGGCCGCTGAAGATGTGCGAAATGAGTCTATTCTCATTTGGTTGAACGGTAAGGTTGTCCCAAAGTCCGAGGCGCTAGTAAGTGTGTACGATAGCGGTTTCATGCTTGGCGACGGTGTTTGGGAAGGTCTACGGCTTTACAATGGTATTTGGGCTTTTGCCGACGAGCACCTTGATCGGCTTTTTGATGCGGCCAAGGCGATTGATCTCAATATTGGTATGAGCCGCGCTGATGTATTTCAAGCGCTTGTTGATACACAGAATGCCAACAAAATGATGACGGACGCCCATGCACGATTGATGGTGACGCGCGGTGTGAAAACACGCCCCTTTCAACACCCTTCCTTGTCTCAGCAAGGGCCCACCATCGCAATCATCATGGAGCATTCCACACCCAAACTTCCACGGCCTATTACGCTTGCAACGGTGCCGCATATTCGTGGTTTACCGATGACCCAAGACCCCAAGCTGAATTCACACTCCAAATTGAATTGTGTGCTGGCTTGTATCGCTGCGGAAAAGGCTGGCGCGGATGAAGGGTTGATGCTGGATGTGAATGGGTTTGTGAATACGACGAACGCGTGCAACTTCTTCATTGTGCGAAAAGGCGAAGTTTGGACGTCGACTGGTGATTACTGCATGAATGGGATCACACGGGCCAAGGTTATTGAGCTGTGCCGTTCCAATGGCATTCCTGTTTTTGAAAAGAACTACTCTCTGATTGAAACCTACAGTGCAGATGAGGCCTTCCTGACTGGAACATTCGGAGCGCAAACACCCGTTGGTCAGATCGATGGACGGATGATAGGCGATGGTAAGTTGGGGCCGGTCACTCAAAAGATTCAATCGCTCTACAAGGATTTGATTGCCAGGACGACGGCCTGATGCGGATTGCGATGTGGTCTGGACCGCGCAATCTGTCAACCGCGATGATGTATGCTTTCGCGTCGAGACCGGATACCTCCGTGATCGATGAGCCGTTTTATTCGGCATATCTTAAAGCGACAGGTTTGAAGCATCCGATGGCGGACGAGATTCTGGCATCGCAGCCCGTTGATCCGAACACTGTGGTGGACACCCTGTTGGGTCGGATACCTAATGGCCAATCCGTGTTTTATCAAAAACACATGACTCAGCACATGATTGACGGAATGCCACGAGGATGGATGACGTCAGTGAAAAACGTCTTTCTCATTCGGCATCCCGCGCGTGTCGTGGCAAGTTTCTCGGCGAAGTATGAAAACCCAACCGTGGATGATTTGGGATTTACTCAGCAGCTTGAGTTGTTTCGTCAGGTTGCCGATCTAGGTGAGCGGCCTTTGGTTGTCGATAGTACAGATATCCGGCATGACCCTGAAACGATGCTTCGACTATTATGCAATAGCCTTGGATTATCTTGGACTCCTGCAATGCTAAGCTGGAAATCGGGCGGTCATCCGGCAGATGGCGTTTGGGCTAAGCATTGGTATGGCGGGGTACATGCCTCAACTGGTTTTGCGAAGGCAGAAGGCGCGCTACCTCAACTATCAGTTGACAAAAGGGCTCTCGTGGATCAGGTGATGCCAGCCTATGAAGAGCTTCGAAGCTATAAGATTAGCGCGAATTGACACGTGAAGTGTCTTTTTCCCCGTTTATTGAATTCTGCGCGCTTCCATCTCTAACCCATGAATAGAAGAGGCTTTGGAAAACTCGTTCTTGGTTCGGGCCTAGCGGCGGCTGTTCCTTCATCTGTTGCTTCGGCAGCGGCAATAGCGCCTGCGCGGAGAAGCAAATACATCTTTGCAGTGGCCTTGGCTCATAACCGTATAAATGTGAACGCGGACATGATCGTTGAAATGTTCAAGGTTCGTCCCTCTACCGCCAAACGGTTCATTGATCAGATGGTTCGCAATGGTGTTGTGGACGCACCCAATGCCAGCGGTGTCGCAACCTTGGCCAAATCTTTGCAACGGGTCGTGCCGGAAGTTGTCGAGTACAATCCTGGCGGTGGATATGTGGTCAAGGGTCGATTGGATGAGCTGACCGCGAAAGCCAAGAAAGTCGTGAAGGATGCGGCTGAACATGCCAAGGATATCGACCCGAGTGGGCCGGAAGCGGATGAAATCCTGACCAATGTAGATGACGCCTCGGCTAGTTTTTCAGACGACGATCCCGAGCGGCCAGAAGTTTTAGACGAAGCGCGTTCAGCTGAATGAACCCTGCAGCGTCTTTTTGATCATAGGCTCCAGCGTCTTCTTCAAAGGTGACGTGAGCTTCGGAATAGAGCGAGTGATCAGACCAACGTCCTACGGTTCGAGCAGATCCTTTGTAGAGTTTCAGCCGAACGGTGCCGGTGACGTGCTGCTGTGACTGATCAATTGCGGCCTGTAGCATTTCGCGTTCAGGGCTGTACCAGAACCCATTGTAGATCAGCTCAGCATAGCGCGGCATAAGTTCGTCTTTGAGATGCGCAGCGCCCCTGTCGAGTGTAATCTGTTCGATACCGCGATGCGCTTCCAACAGAAGTGTGCCACCCGGTGTTTCATAAATGCCGCGGCTTTTCATGCCGACAAAGCGACCTTCAACCAGATCAAGGCGCCCTACTCCGTGTTTGCCTCCCAGTTCATTAAGGCGAGTCAAAAGCTCCGCTGGACTCAGTCGTTGATCATTGATGCTGACCGCGTCACCCTTTTCGAAACCGACCTCAATGTATTCAGGCGTATCAGGTGCATCCTCTGGATGAACCGTGCGTTGATACACGTAGTCAGGTGCCATTTGTGCGGGGTCTTCAAGAACCTTGCCTTCGCTGGAGGTGTGCAAAAGGTTGGCATCAACGGAAAACGGCGCTTCGCCTCGTTTGTCCTTGGCAATCGGAATTTGATTTTGTTCCGCAAAGTCGATGAGCTTCGTGCGGCTCGACAGATCCCAAATACGCCAGGGGGCGATAACCTTGATGTCTGGGTTAAGGGCGTAGGCGGCCAGTTCGAACCGAACCTGATCATTGCCTTTGCCCGTTGCGCCGTGAGCAACAGCGTCAGCGCCAGTTTCGGCGGCAATTTCGACTAGGCGCTTTGAGATGAGGGGCCGTGCTATGGAGGTGCCCAAAAGGTAAAGACCTTCATAGACAGCATTGGCGCGGAACATTGGGAAAACGAAGTCGTGGACAAATTCTTCGCGGATGTCCTCAATGTAGATATTCTCTGGCTTGATACCCAAAAGCTCGGCTTTTTGACGCGCTGGTTCAAGCTCTTCACCTTGGCCAAGGTCGGCTGTGAAAGTTACAACTTCACATCCGTATTCCGTTTGAAGCCATTTCAAAATGATGGATGTGTCCAGGCCACCGGAATAGGCGAGAACAACTTTTTTGGGCGCAGACATGAGACTCCCTTTCGTGCCGATGGACTGGCGATTATCGGGTTTTCGATATCTCGGCAAGAGAGGGGATAGTTGGACGGTCTACGTCAAGGCGACATTGCTTCAAAAGCGATGTTCCAGCTCGTCTAAGAACAGTATTTTTGAATTCGAGTAGCTCTTTAGAATTGCGTTGAGATCAATATCGGCCGCCTGCCCGTTGGCGGCTTTCGACTCGCCATCCGTGCAAAATTCCGCAAAAGTCATAAATCCTAGATTAAGCGCACTGCCCTTTAGAAAATGTAAAACTGCTTCCAATTGACTTAGTTCGCACGTCTGACGTAGCGGCTCTATCTCGCATTCTACTTCTTCCAGAAAAATCTCAACAATTTCTGAAAAATCCTCTGCTCCGATTTGCTCACGAAGCTGAGCTACACGGGTCCAATCAATCATAACAGTTTCCTTTGGCTTCAGACCTGGCAGTCAAAGGTTAGAGTATGGTGAAACCCTGGAGCAAAGCCGGTAAAGTTTTATATTTTAGAGTATGTTAATGAGAACGTGATTGGGTTCCCCTGTTTGTGTGAGGGGTAAATGTGGTGCATAAGATTGCCCAACCAAGGCGAGACGCTGAGTCCAATTTGGCGATACAAACGGTGCTCATCGTGGATGACAGCCGCTTACAAAGACGGATTGTTTCGGCGTTGCTATCGAACTGGGGCCTTGAGGTTTATGAGGCGGCATCAGGCGCTGAGGCGCTCGATATCTGCAAGCGTGTCGATCCGGACTTGATTGTAAGCGACTGGATGATGCCCGAGATGAACGGCCTTACATTCTGTCGTAAATTCAGGAAATTGCCGCGAGATAGCTATGGGTATTTTATCCTTTTCGCCTTTCGATGTCAGAAGGATAAAATA
>JBCAZO010000160.1:0-6090 GCA_038532975.1 Pseudomonadota bacterium | reverse complement strand
TGCAGTTGGCGGGTCAACAAACGAAATTTGAGCGGCGCTGGTCCTTCAGCACCCGTCACGCTTGGATGATCCTTTGGCACAAGCGGGTTGAGACACTCAACATCTGCTACACCGAAAGCCTTGAACTGATCCACAAAGGACCGAACAACTCTCTCTCGGTGCCGGCGTTGTATCACTGCAACTCTTGCCTCGGGATGCGCTGCGAAGGCAGCAAGATGAAGGGCCGAGCCATCCGGCCCCACAATCCGGCGCGCCGCGCGGTAGCGCGCAATCTGGGTCGCGACATCATGCTCTTGTGGATGAAAAATCTCGTATCCAGCACCTGCCATAAGCCGCTCGATCCGATGCTCTTTGTCCACGGCTTTTTCGCTTCCCTGAAGCCGAGTGCGTGACAGATAAATGTCCTTCACTCCTTCTTCGGGAAAAACTACGCCAAGGCGTGTGCGAACAGCCACGCGAAACTGCGCCGTGCCCGTGATCCATGCCTGATGTCCGAACCCAGGACTTGGCAACAATAGCTCTTCCACAACAACCGGTTCGCTGATCACAAGCGGTGCGGCTTCTCCGGCAAGTGCATCAAAAATTGACTCATACTTGGGATTGAACGAAGCCAGCCTTTCTCGACTTCTGCGCGGCGAGAACAGCACACCATCAACAGGATCATCAATATGATCGAAAGCCCATAACCGTCCGAGGCTTTCCAAAAGGAAATGCCCGAAGTGATCGCGCATCACCCCACCGTAGAGATGCCGACCAGAGATCCGCATCAAACCGCGACGGTCTGGGCGATCTGGTAAATCCGTGAACCGGCTTTGCGACAGAAGCGTACGGGAATGCTCGCAGAACGTGCCATTGGACCGAAACACGCCATTAGGAAGCCGCCCGCCTCTTTGCACTGGCACAACCAAAGCGTTGCGCACCCGTTCAATGCGCGCTTCCGGCAAGTGAAGCGGTGTCAGAGGTGCGACAGGCTTGGGTGACGCGCTCAAGCCTTACCATCCTTCTCGGCAAGCTCAGCTTCAAGAAATCTTTCGAATGCGTCAAGGTTGACGGCTTCGAATTGCCCGAAACTTTGCATCCAGACGCTGGCATCTCGCATGGCATCAGGCTCTAGCTTGCACCATTTCACACGACCGCGCCGCTCCTGGCTGATCAATCCGGCTTTGGTCAAAATTGTCAGGTGTTTGGACACTGCTGCCAGAGACATCTCAAAGGGCTCAGCCACATCCGTGACGGCCATATCATCCTCCAGCAACATGATCAGAATTGCACGGCGGGTGGGATCGGCCAAAGCGGCAAAAACGGTATCTAGAGGATCAGGCATCGTGTGTCGTTTAAGCCGGGCATTGGAGGCGGCGTCAACTACCTTGATCTGAAACAACACGCGCCTATCCCAATCCGCTTAAAGTGCTGGAATGGAGGATTTGTAATGTTCAAGCATATTCTGGTGCCTGTCGACCTGGTCGAAAAATCCAGCGTTTTAAAGGCCATATCTGTCGCGTCGGACCAAGCAAAGCTTTACTCGGCAAAACTAACTTTAATCAGTATTGCTGGAGGATTGCAGGCAAAGGTATCTCATTCCTCAGTCAAATATGCTCAGCTTTTGGGAGAGTTTGCTGCCGAGCAAGCGGCGCAGCACGGGGTGAAGATCAATAGCCACGTTTATGGCGTGCCGGATCCCAGTGTCGAGCTTGACCGCAAGCTGCTCGAAGCGATCACTGATTTTGAAGCGGATCTGGTTGTCATGGCGTCGCATCAACCCGGCTGGGTGGAATATCTGATTGATTCTCATGGGGGACGGATGGCGACGCACGCTCCTGTTTCCGTATTTGTGGTCCGCGGCGCCTAAAGTGCGGCTCTGATAAGCACGCATTATACACTATTACAAATAAAGAATTTTCTGGTTTAATCTGGATTGTCTGCTGCTACGTCCAACCGGCGTATTCTATCTAATTGGTTTCTAGACAAGGGGCAGAGCGCCTGCTGCTGCGCATGGCGATTGATGATTGAGAAACCCGTGTGCAGCATAGACTTCGATCATACGAAACCCGGCTTCACGTGCGCGACGCGCCACCTGACCAAACGCGATTATGTCACCTTCAATATCAATTTGCATCGTTTCTATGAGAGCACTATATCCGCTGGCGTATGGTATAGCTAATAGCCTAAAGCTTTCCGTGGTGCTTCAGCGCGACCCGGTAGATACCTAAGTCAATCTGGGATAAATCAGTAAGGCGGTGTTACCCGTAATTCCCCTTTACCCGCTCCTTTGTCGGATCGAAATGCGGATAGGGCACAACCTTGGCCTTGAGGCGTTTTTGCAGACCATCCAGTTGACCGATTTCAATCTCGGTGCCCGGCTCGGCATGGGTGACAGACACACGAGCCAGCGCGATGTTTTTGCCAAGGATTGGGGATTTTACAGCGGATGTAACCTCTCCCACCTGCGCCTTGCCAACACGCACGCAATCACCGGGACTGGCCACAATGCCACCTTCCAGTTCAAGCCCAACCAGTTTGCGATGCGGGTGCGTTTTCCGCTCTTCCAGCGCAGCGCGGCCAATGAAGTCGTCATTCTTTGACTTCAAAGGCACGGTGAACCCGATGCCAGCCTCAAACGGATCAGTCTGGTCGTCGAATTCACTGCCAGCAAAGATGAGGCCTGCTTCGATACGGATCATATCAAGCGCGGCAAGGCCCAAAGGAGCCAAGCCCATCGGCTCTCCGACCTTCCAGATAGCCTCGAACACCTCTTCGGCGTCTTTGGGATGGCAAAAAACCTCATAGCCCAGCTCGCCGGAATAACCTGCCCGGCCAAGCACGACGGCGGTGCCGTCAAAATCACCCAGCCGCGCAGGTGTAAAGCGGAACATGCCCAATTCTTCCACCGTCGGGTTGGTGGGCGCGGTCCAGAGCACCTCTTTCAAAATATCTCGGCTGAGCGGACCCTGGACTGCAACATTGTGCAATTGATCCGTTGAATTGCGGACCCAGGCGTTGAGACCAAGCTTTTCCGCTTGCTCACGTATCCACAGACCGGATGTGTCATTGCCACCGATCCAGCGGTAGGTGTTTTCGGTCATCCGGAACAGCGTGCCATCATCGATCATACCACCATGTTCGTAGCAAATCGCGGTATAGGTGAGCTGCCCGACAGCAAGCTTTTTGACATTGCGCGTCACGCAATGCTGCAAGAGCTCTTCAGCATCAGGGCCTGTGACCTCGTATTTGCGCAGCGGCGACAGGTCCATGATCGCCGCCTTCTCACGGCAGGCCCAGTATTCGCCGACAGTGCCATGAGAGGGGAAAGAATTGGGCAGCCAGTAGCCATTGTACTCTACGAAATCCCGGGTGTAACGGGAAAAGCAGCTATGGAACCCGGTTTCTTTGGTGTGCTCCAAGGGGGCCTCCGCTGATTTGCGATAACCGATTGATCGGCTGAAAGAATTTGTTTCGGCATAAGTGCGAACCTGAATATCGGTCGGATTCCAGCCATTGGCTTGGTCCACATCACAGGGGCACGCCGAGGAAATGCAGATAAGGTCGGTGAGCGCGCGCATGAGTACGTAGTCACCGGGGCGCGACCAGGGGTCATCCATACCAAGCGCGTTGGTCTCATCCAGCATTGTGTTGAAGAAGAAGTTGATCGCAGGCCAACCGCCGCGAGGACGAATCCCGTACTGCTGGAGGTCTTTGTTCATATTGTCCGAGCAGTTGAGATGCCCGGGATAGCCCAATTCCTCGTAATATCGCGCTGTGCAGGCAAGGCCGAAAGTATCGTGGCGCCCACAAGTATCCTGTACAATCTCGACCAGCGGCTCCTGATCCACATTCCAGTACTTTGAGAAGATGCCAGGTTGCGGATATAGAGACCCCATCAGCGTGCGGGTTGTAGTGGGGTCGATCTCGCGTTCCAGACCGGCATCAAGGCTGCGCAGCGAGAACGCCTGAAAATCCGAGCACTCGCGGCCTTGTACATCCAGAACCTGAATAAATTGGCCTTTCTTGACCTCATAACTTGTGGCGTGACCAGGTTGAATGTTGATGTCCACTAGAGGATCAGCCAAGGGATCAGGGGGGGCATGCCCGCCTTTTGCATGACCCGGGTTGGCACGGCGAATATAAAGGATCAGGTCCGTCACTGGTGTTTGATCCGCGGGCTTCATTGCGCCACCAGGGGCGGCAACAATCAATAGACCATCGCACTCGGCAAAAAACGTAGCCATATCGCCAGCGCGCGATCCTTCGGAAAAAACCCGGATACATTGCGCATCGCCGAGCTTGAAGCCCGCTTTTTCGAGCGCTGCTGCGACCTTGGCACCGGATCGGGAGCCGTTGTCCAGTACCGAAATCACACCATCGGGCCGTCCATGGCTGGATGCTCCAAGGCGACCGGGATCGGACGTTCCGTCTGGCGTGAAGAACACAAGCTCGCCGGGTTGCAGCCCTTCGAAATCCAGCACACTGATTTCGTCACCTTTGTAGATCGGCACGGCGCGGGAGCCGCCACCGGGAATCGGGTGCCTTTCGGTGCCATGCGGCAGGATTGGCAAGCCCGGTGTGATAATGCCGGCGCGCTCATATGGCGTTTCAAAAATCGGGGTCACGTTCATGGCCGCAGCTCCGGGTATGTGACGGGGCCTTGCATCACGCGAGCCCCAGGATTTTGCGCCGCTTCTCGGCCCAAGCGTTGATCGCGATGTCAAAAGTCAGCGCCATGAACACAACCGAGAAGCCAAGCACGAAGTTCCAGCCCAGATTCGTGCCCGCCAGCGTCCGGCGCATCTCCTGGCCCAGATCGCGGGTGCCAATGAATTCGGCTATGATCACCATAAAGAAGGCAAAGACGAGTGCTTGGTTCAGACCCACGGCAATGGTGGGCATAGCCAGCGGCAGTTGCACCTTCGTAAGCTTCTGCCAGCGGGTCGCGCCCGACATATCCGCCGCTTCGGTGAGTTCTTCTGGCACGTTTCGCAGGCCCTCAACCGTGTACCGGACAACAGGCACCATAGTGTAGATCAAGATCGAGATGATTACCGTCACGGGCGAGATACCAAAAAGCATAACCGCCGGAAGCAGATAAACATAAGACGGGAAAGTCTGGAATGTATCGCAAAGCAGGATCATGAACTTCGCGCGTTTTTCTTTGCGCACTGCGAATACCGCCAAAGGAACGCCGAACAGAAACGCAATGAACGTAGCCATAAACACCGAGTGCAGTGTGAGCATGGCGCGGTCCCAATATCCAAGCTGAGCGACTATGGCAAAGAAGACGAATGCCAGAACGCCTGGAACGACACCACCAAGGCGATACGCTATCGCCGTGACCGCCAGGATGACGGAAATAGTTGGCAAAAAGAGCAAAGCCTTTTCGGTAGGAACCAAGATATATAGATTCACAAAATAGCGAATGCCGTAGGTGATTGCGTTCACCCAATCGAGCGCGAGAAATGTCTTGATCGACTGATCAAACTCGCGTCCCTGCGAAAGCGATTCCTTACGATGCACCTCGTCCATGACCCCGGCAATCCAGCTTGGCATGTTGAATTCAGACATGGGCGACATGACGAGTGGGACAGGATCCATGTCGGAAACCATCCGAGACAGAATTAGAAAGACGACAAAAGCGGCAGCACCCAATAAAGGCAGGAAGTTGCGCTGCCACCAAGGCGTGCCTTTCTCAAAATGCTCCGGCTGTTTAACAACCCAGGCTTTGGACAGACGGTCCAGAACCACGGCCAAAAGAACGATCGTCACGCCAATTTCAAAAGACCGCCCTAGTTTGAACGATCCCATCGCCTCAAGAAGCTTGGCCCCAAGGCCCGGCATGCCGATGGCCGCGGTCAGAACGACCATGGCCAAGCAGAGCATAATCACCTGATTGAGACCAACAAGTATCTCTGTGCGTGCGGAAGGCAGGTAAACGTAGCGGAGCATCTGCCAGCGTGTACAGCCCGCCATTTTTCCCGCCTCGACCACTTCGGGCGACACCTTTTTCAAGCCCAAAGTGGTCGATCAATGATCTTATGGGCCGGGTTGAACGAAGCCGCAGCGGATTGCGCCACATAAGCAATTCGAGAACCACGCAGG
>JBCAZO010000159.1:0-6109 GCA_038532975.1 Pseudomonadota bacterium | reverse complement strand
CGATCACTGTGTTCCGGATTGTCGGAATAATACCGGCCCAGTGTCGCTTCATGCCGATCGATACGGTTTTGCTGCTGGAACAGTCGGCGAGCTTTCCGCATGTGACAAGCGCATTGGCCGAATTGCAGGGCGCCCATATCTCGCGTGATGGCGAGGCAACGGATGACGAAGACCGCAAAGGCGGTGTCAATTCGGATGTCATCGCATTGAGTCAACGCTTTGCCATGCTGATGACCGAGTATCAGCAATCGATTGAGGATGGCGTGATCAGCATCAACGAAGCAAAGCGGCTGCTGAAGGAAACCATCCTTTTGCAACAAGTCCTGATCGACATGAAACTGCATCTGGAGGACGAGGGTGTCTGATGACATGCCGGCCCTCGTGGCCGAAGCATTGAACCGGATCGACGTGGATTTGCTAAAAGCTCCGGAGGATCCTGGGCACCCACCACGAATCCTCTTGCTCTACGGTTCCCTGCGCGATGTCAGCTATTCCCGCCGCGCGGCCGAAGAAGGGGCGCGCATTCTCGAATACCTCGGCTGCGAGACCCGCATATTTGATCCGTCCGGCTTGCCTTTGGTTGACGATGCCGAACCGGAACATCCCAAAGTGCAGGAACTGAGGGAACTGGCAACATGGTCCGAAGGGATGGTGTGGTCATCGCCTGAGCGCCATGGCGCTATGACCGGCCTCATGAAAACCCAGATCGACTGGCTGCCGCTGTCGATGAAGGGGGGGATCCGACCGACCCAGGGCAAGACGCTGGCCGTTATGCAGGTTTCCGGCGGGTCGCAAAGTTTTAACGCGGTGAACCAGATGCGCATCCTCGGCCGTTGGATGCGGATGGTGACGATCCCGAACCAGTCGAGCATCGCCAAAGCGTGGCTGGAATTCCAAGATGGCCGCTTGCATGACGGCCCGTTTTACCGCCGCGTCGTCGACGTGATGGAAGAGCTGGTCAAATTCACCTGGATGGTGCGGGGCCGTAAGGACTACCTTGTCGACCGCTATTCGGAGCGCGTCGAAGACGTCGAAGCCGTCCACAAGCGGGTCTCGCTCAAGTCGATCTAAGGCCGCCCGGTGGATTGCCGCCGAACCCGATCCCCCAATGCTCCGGACCATTGCCAAAGCGACATTTGTTCTCTTAATGTTCTCACCACCGGGGCTTGACTGAGGAGTTTCAGGCGAATGATCAGGGGAAGCTGCTGTTGCGGCGCTGTCAAATTCGAGTTGGCGGACGAACCGAGCATGATGGGCACCTGCCATTGCTCGCGTTGCAGAAAGGCCGGGGCAAGCGCCATTGTCTTTATTAAGAAAGCCGATCTGAAATGGATCGCTGGCAAAGAAAATGTCGCACTTTTTACGCCCGGCGCGCCTTACAAATACGGTCGATGTTTCTGCAAGACGTGTGGTTCATCACTAGGTGAAATCCTGTCGGACGACGAAAGCTTTCCAATCGCGGCCAATGCCCTCGACGATGATTTATCACTGAAAAACCAGTTCCACGAATTCGTACGTGAAAAACCGTCGTGGTACCAGATCTGCGATGACGCCAAACAGTTCGACGGGCACCCGACGCCGCCTTAGGCGTGCCGTTCAACCAGCACGGATCCCACCGAATAGCCCGCACCGAACGAACAGATCAGACCGACGTCGCCATCGTTCAAGTCGCTGGAATATTTGGAAAACGCGATGATGGACCCCGCTGAAGACGTGTTGGCATAGTCCTGCAGGATGTTGGGTTGTTCGCCCGGCTCAGGGTCGCGGCCCATAACCTTTTTGCCGATGAAGTCATTCATCGATCTGTTGGCCTGATGCAGCCAAAGCCGTTTGAGATCGGTGCTGACCACGCCTTCGTCTGCCATGTGGTCGGCAATGTGCTGGCTGACCATGGGCAAGACTTCTTTGAAGACCTTCCGCCCATTCTGCATGAATTGCATGTCGCGGCGATCTTTCAGCCCGTCTGGACGGGAGCGACGCAGAAACCCGTTATTGTTGCGAATGTTGTTTGAGAATTGCGTCGCGCAGCGGGTCGACTTGATTTCGAAATGGGGGCCCTTTGCGTCTTCGATCCGTTCGATGAAAGTGGCCGTCGCCACATCGCCAAAGATGAAATGACAGTCGCGGTCACGCCATTCCAGGTGGGCCGAACAGATTTCCGGGTTGATGACGAGCGCTGAGCGGATTGAGCCCGATCGCACCATATCCGCAGCGGCCTGTATGCCGAATGTGGCCGAACTGCAGGCGACGTTCATGTCGAATGCAAATCCCTGAATGCCAAGCAGATCCTGGATCTCGATTGCAACTGCAGGATAGGCCCGTTCGAGATTTGAGGCGGCACAGATCACGGCATCGACATCAAGCGCCGTCTTGCCCGCTTGGTCGAGCGCCTTGTGCGCGGCCTCGAGCGCCATTTCGGCCATCAGGCCCGGTTCGTCGTCTGTCCGCTGACGAAAGAGCGGGTGCATCACATCGGGATCCAGAATACCGTCCTTATCAATGACAAAGCGGCTTTCGATCCCGGAGGCTTTGAAGATGAAATCCTCAGATGAGTGGGCTTTCGCCTCCAGCTCACCGGCATCGATCTGCGCCTTGTTGGCTTCGTTGTACCGATCCGCGTAGGCGTTGAAAGCAGCGACCAGTTCAGCGTTCGAGATCGACTTTTCTGGGGTGAAAACACCGGTTCCGGTGATGGCAGGCGTGTGGGTCAAGGCGCACCTTTTTGTTTTTCGCCGAAATTATAGGCGCGACCCATGGCGCGCAAGCGCGGAATGGGCGGTTGCGGAAGTGAAATTTCACGCCGTTCAAGCACATTCAAATCGTGTGTCCTCCGGCCCAACACTGCTCGCGACTTGCCGGATCATCGTACGACAGCGGCCCGTCATTGCATATTGTCTTGCGCCGCCCGGCCTCATCTCCTGCTCATCTGGGCAAATTAGGGCATGGCAAAACTCAGCACGGTATTTGTTCGACCGGCAAACCAGACCCCAAGCGCAATCCATCATTGGGATGGCCTGCAATGACGACCCAGTAACTGAGAGTTCATGAATTGGCAAAATCCGAAAGACCGTTCGGCGCCAGGATATCGACTTTGCTAGCGTCCTGGCTTTCGATGCAGCGAAAGTCTTGATTGCCGGTTTCGAGCTTTCTTCCGGCAAAAAGTGCGGGTTGCGGGTGGTCACCGCGGGTGCGCGCCCGATCCGGCGGCAAGCAACGAGCAGGCCTTCGAGTTTATACATGATTAAGCGAAGACATTGCGAACGCATGCCTCGGTCGGCATGAAATTGACGTCGGACCAACACCGCACTGCATCGTGGCGTTATCATTGACCATCAAAACGCCCGGGGCACTCGCAACAAACTCAAGTATGAACGATCAAATGCGGTCTGACCGCAGTCGGGACAGCAGGACCGGCGTCAAGTACATGGGAACCTGATAGCAGCCCACAAAGACCAACAACGGTGCAGCAACAGCATCGGGAAGTGTAACCAAGAACAGCGCTATGTTTCTATTTCCCGCGTAGATCGCCGTAGAAAGGCGCATCCCCAGATTTGCCCAGCGAGACACTTGAAGCGTGGCGACGACAAGCACGACATTGATGGAGAGCGCGACCGCCAGCCATTTCAGCAACTCCAGCGGCTCTGATCTGAGTAGAGGCCCGACCGCGCTCATCAGCCCTACAACCACCACGGCCAATAAGATTGCCGCAAAACCGTCCAGTGCGCGCTGGGCCATTGGCGTTCCAAGACTTGGGCTGAAAGACCGCAGGGCAAATCCCAATCCAGCGGCCCCAAGGATCGCCCCGAGCAGGCCGAGGGAGAGCGACATCGCGCCCAGGGCTCCGCCACCTGTCGGGTCGAGCAGCCACAGGACCGGAAACGCCGTAAAGGGAAAAAGCGCAGTTCCCAATACCAGCAGCCGCATGCCCGGAACTGGGTCGCGGTCCATCATGATCGCGAAGTTCGGTGCGCCGGTCAGCGAGGGCGCTGCCAACATCAAGACAGCGGCGAGCGACAGCGGGTGATCCGCTAGGCCCAGCGTCCACAGGGCACCAGCGAGAACCAGGGGAAGAAGAGTTTGCAACACACCAATGCGTGCCAGAGAAGGCCGCAGATCCTCCAGGCTTCCCAATGCGGCGCGAGCCCCGATCCGGAGGCCGGTAACGAACAGCAGAACCGCCACCAATGTTCCGATCCAGGGGCGCAGAACCTCGGCCAAGCCGGGTGATAGCAACCCGATAGTCAGCCCAGCGATCAAAAAGTAACGGCCTTGCCTGCCGGTCCAGACGAGCGCGTTCAGCACGCGTCAGGGCGCCTGTCGCATGGTGTCGGGCAGCCACATGGCGATGTCCGGGAACCAGATCAGAACAAAGCACATCAGCACCATTATCATGAACATCGGGAATGCGGCGCGGGTGATATAGCCCATTTCGTGTTCTGTCATGCCTTGCAGGACAAAGAGGTTGAAGCCGATGGGCGGCGTGATCTGTGCCATCTCAACCACCACCACGACGAAGATCCCGAACCATATCAGGTCGATGCCTGCTTCGCGCACCATCGGTTCGACCACGGCCATGGTCAGCACCACGGACGAGATGCCATCCAGGAACATGCCCAACACGATGTAGAACACCATCAGGATCATCAGGAGCTCAAAGCGTGACAGCTCCATCGTGGCAATCCCGTCGGCGAGGGCCCGAGGCAGGCCGGTAAAGCCCATGGCGAGTTTCAGAAAGGCAGCACCGGCGAGGATCAACGCTATCATGGCCGAGGTGCGCGTTGCCCCCATCAGGCTCTCGGTGAAGGTGTTCCAGTTCAGCGATCGTTGGCTTGCCGCCAGGATCAGCGCCCCGATGACCCCTATGGCGGCTGCTTCGGTCGCGGTGGCGTAGCCTGCGTACATCGATCCGATGACAACGAAAATCAGGCACAGGACAGGGATCAGAAAGCGTGAATTCCGCAGCTTCTCGGCAAAGGACATGCCCGTCTCGCGTCTGGGGTTCCAGGTGCCAGACAGATAGGAGTAGGCGGCGACATAGCCCATGAACATCAAGGCCAGACAGAGGCCCGGAAAGACCCCCGCAAAAAACAGCTGCGTGATGCTTTCGTTGACAGTGACGCCATAGACAATGAGCGCGAGCGAAGGCGGGATCATCAGCCCCAACGTGGCCGCGCCAGCGAGCGTGCCGATGACTATGCGTTCGGGGTAGTCGCGTGCGCGCAGTTCGGGGATCGACATCTTGCCCACCGTCGTGAGCGTCGCGGCGGATGACCCAGACACGGCCGCAAAGACCGTGCATCCAACAATGTTGGTATGAACAAGTCCGCCGGGCAGGCGCGCAAGCCAGGGCGAGAGGCCCCGAAACATGTCTTCGCTCAGCCGGGTGCGAAACAGGATTTCACCCATCCAGATGAACAGGGGCAGCGCGGTCAGTGTCCAACTGGAGGATGTGGCCCAGATCGTCGTGATCATGGTGTCGCCGACGGGTCGGGAGGTGAAGAGCTCCATCCCCACCCAGGCGACGCCCATCAGGGCAAGGCCCACCCAGACCCCTGTGCCCAAAAGCAGGAACAGAACAAAGAGGAACAGCGTGATGGCATAGATTTCTTCCATCGTGCTATTCCGCAAAGCTCTGGTCGACGAGGTCGCGCTTTATCCGGTGATCTCCCTGCACCAGCACGTGGATCAGATGATCGGTCAGGGCCAGCGCCAGGATACCGCCGCCGATAACCATGACCGATTGCGGGATCCACATGGGCGTGGCGTCCTGCGCCTGGCTGACCTCGTTGAACTTCCAGGACCAGTACGCGAACCAATAGGCGTAGTAGGTGAAGTACCACATGACGCCCGCTGCGATGGCAAAGCACCAGGTTTCAAGGAACCTCCGGAAGCGAGCGGGGACTGCATTCAGCAGCAGAGACACGCGGATATGTGCGCCACGGTTGAGCGCATTGGCAAAGGCAAAGAAGCTGGCCGCCGCCATGGCATAGCCCGCATAATTCGCAGCGCCTGGAAAGATTTCCCCGGTCCAGCGAGCTACCATCTGCGCGACGATCAAGAGCAGGATGGCGATAAGGCAAAAGGCGGCCAGAACACCCGCACCAAAATA
>JBCAZO010000158.1:0-6114 GCA_038532975.1 Pseudomonadota bacterium | reverse complement strand
ATGACGTGACTCGTCCGTGATGATCCCGGCCATGGTTGTGCCGCGCCAGAACTTCACCGGCTTGTCAAACACCGCATAGACCGATCCGGTCATGTGGCGCATGTAGTGCCGGCCCACATGGTCTGAGCTGTTGGCCAGCCCGTTCGGGAACATTCTCGACGCGGAGTTAAGCAGCAGGCGGGGCGATTCAAACGAGTTGCCCGCCACGCAAACGATCCGTGCTTTTTGCATCTGCAGATTGCCGTCCGCGTCGAAATATTCCACGCCGGTGACCTTGCCGCTGTCATCGTGCAGGATACGCGCCACATGGGATTGTGGGCGCACTTCGAGGTTGCCGGTGGCCTCACCCTGTTCGATGTCATGATAGCCAGCGGACCATTTGGCGCCCCATTTACAACCCTGGAAACAAAAGCCGGTTTGCTGGCACATGGTCCGGTCTGTGTTCTCCGCGGATGAAATGGCCATCCGACCGGTATGCACATCCTTGTAGCCAAGCGCCTTGGCTCCGGCCTCGAACACTTTGAAGTTGTTGTTGCCCGGAAGGCCCGGACGACCATTGGTGCGCGTGACATGCAACTTGTCTTCGGCCTTGGTGTACCAAGGGTCCATTTCCGCGGCATCAATCGGCCAGTCGAGAAGCGTCGCACCCTCGACATCGCCATAGGTGGTTTTGGCTTTCCACTCATGCTCCTGGAAGCGCAGCGAGGCGCCCGCCCAGTGCTGGGTGGTACCGCCGACGGATTTCACGATCCAGGCTGGAAGCCCCGAGAAATCCTTGGCCACGCGCCAGTCACCGGATGTGGTGCGGGCATCAAGCCAGGCGAGTTGGCCAAAGCTGTCCCATTCGTCGTTGATGAAATCCTCGGGGTAATGCCGTGCGCCTGCTTCCAAGGCTACAACACTCACGCCTTTTTGGGCCAGTTCATTGGCTAGAACACCGCCGCCTGCGCCGGTGCCTACGATGACGACCACACTGTCGTCGCTGAGTTCAAATGGTGCACTCATTGGTTAATCCTCCCTCAGCCGATCCACGAAATGTCATCAAAACCACGGTTGATGTACCCGCCTTTGGAAAAGCTTTCGCCCTCATATCCAAAGATCGGCCAGACCGCTTTCTGATTGTAAAGCCCAGTCACGAGCCCGCCTCTGATGCGCTGGAAGAAGGGATCGTCCTCCATCGAGCGCAGCACATCCACGCGGTCGCGTTCCCAGCCGACAGCAGCGTAATCGGCGCCTTTCATGTCATTTGCGGCTGCGTTCAGCGCGGCAATCCCAGCCTCAATGCCTTCGGCGTTGTCGACCGTGTCATAGCCTTTGACGGCTGCCACGTAGAATTCATCGGCCACGCGGTCATGCGGGTAGATGTCGCGCGCCATTTGCACCAAGGTCGCAAAGCTTTCAGGCTTGAGTGCTTCAAGCTCCGCGGCCCAGGCCCCGTCGGCCCCCGCGATATAGCTTGTGCCCAACACGAATGCTCCCAAGGCGGTGGTGCCTTTCAGAAGCTCGCGCCGGGTCAGCGTTCTGAGCGATTTTGTTTGGGTACTCAACGTAATGTCCTCCCTAAGTCTGCGTGTTTTTTGATTGGTGGCAAAGGCCCGGGTCACGCAGCGCCGGTCCGTTTGCGATTTGGTTATTTGAAACGCCCTGCGCGTTCGAGAACCTCAATCTCGTAGCCGTCCGGGTCGGCGACAAAGAAAAACTTGCCCACAAGCTCTCCATCTGGGGCAAACTCCACCACTTTGCGCGGCTCCAGCCCGGCCTCGACAAAGCGGGCATGTTCGGCTTCGACGTTCTCAACAGAAACGGCGAAATGCCCATAACCCGAACCAAGTTCATAGGGCTCGGTCTGGTCCTTGTTGATTGTCAGCTCCAATTCGAATTCGGATTCTGAATTGCTGAGATACACAAGCGTGAAATTGGTGAAATCAAGCCGGTCCGCGACCTCAAGCCCAAACGCTGTTTTGTAGAATTCCAGTGACCGTGCCTCGTCGAGAACACGGATCATGCTGTGAATGGCTTTGGCCATGGGCTCCTCCGAATAATGTGCTGTTCGAAGTAGCCTAGCAGGGCGCGCGCGTGACGGGGTAGTAAACCGTTACTACACCGCCTGTTTCATGCTGAGCCGCTTACTCTGCCGCAATCTGGCCTGTTTGGGCCGCGGCCTGCGCGTCTTGCCACACCAGGCACGTACAGCGCAGCAGGGATGTGAAGTTCTTGGGTTCCCCATGTAATTCAAGCACTTCGCCATGAAGTTTGGATACAAATGCTGGCGTGGTTACATCCTCGTTCGCGGCGATTTCATCCAGAATACGCCAGAATGATTTTTCCAACCGGATGCTGGTGCTTTGCCCGTTCAGGCGCATACTGCGGGTTTCGAGCTCATATCGTTCCGGGTCTTGCCCGGCGAACATACGGCACATGTGTCATCCTCCCATATGACCCATTGCGATGATGCGACCATCATTCCGAGGATTTGACCTCAAGGCAAGCCTGCTGTTGAGCTCTTCATCAGTCTTAAAGGGTGAAATCCTCGGTATGTACCAAGATCCCGTCATCGGTGTTGAGCACAATTCCGTAGGCACCTGGCTCATCGACCGAGATGTGATGGTCTTCTGTCGAAAGATGCATTGGCATTTGATGACAGGGGCTTTTGAACATGAAAACCGGGATGTTGCGGGCCTCATGTACGGCAAGGCTTCCTTGTATCGTGCGGTGAATATGTCCGGCCAGAATTTGTACAACGTTGTCGTGTCGCCCCAGGCGCAAGGCAAGCTCAGACCGGTTGGCTAGCCCGATACTGTCCATGCCGGGAAATCCCGTCAGAACAGGAGGGTGGTGCAGTCCCAGGATCACATTACGACCGTCGGCGCTGGCAATCGCTTGATCCATCCAGTTAAGCCGATCTTCACAAAGCAAACCTCCATGTAGATTGTCGGCGTCCTCATCCAAGGTGTCCAGAAGGATCAGTCGTGTCTCATCAAGATCGACACTCTCTTGCACGAACCCTGCATCCGTTACTGAGACATCTTGAAAAACCTCAAGAAAAGCGGCGCGCCTGTCATGGTTGCCAAGCGTCATACTGAGCGGGAGGGGGCAGTCAGAAAGAGTTTCATGCAATAGCATGTACTCGTCATGCGTGCCATGATGCGTCAGATCTCCGGTGATCACGATGCGCTCTGCATCCGGGTGGTTGTTAAGCGCATGTTGCAACCCTTGTGAAAAACGTTCCAAAGGATCGAGCCCGATAATTGTCTCGCCCTGCGGCACGATGTGAATATCGGTAAACACCAAGAGCTTTTTCATGAACCCGCCCCGCAAAGAGAAGTCGCGCGAACCTTGGAAGGATTCGCGCAACTTTTAAAGATTGTTTTGAGGGCTTACCAGCCTTCGGGCACTGGATTTTCTGACAGAATCTGTGACAGCTGTGTCTTGGTGGCGTCGTCCAGATGCGACAGCATCACACGCGTGGTGTAATTGCCAAAAAGTTTGCCATCCGCGCTGTACGTCCAATCCGCGATCTGAGCTTCGGTGAATTCCACCATGTCGCCAGCATGCTGGCCGGGCATGCTGCTGGGTTCATTTGCCAGAATACCTACGAAACCCTCGCCGCGCGGGGCAAAAGGGACGATCCAGATCACTTCGGATTGCTCACTTTCGGCATTGAATTCCACCTTTAGGCCAGCGCCCTCAATCGATTGCCCATCCACGCCCTGCGTGTTGGCAAGAAACTGTGGCAAGGATATGCGGGCTTCGGCTATGGCCGATTGCATTTCCGGGTCTTGCTGGCCGAATTGAATAACATCATCCCCAGCCAAAGCCGCAAGTGGAAGGAATACCGCACATACCATGCTGGCGAAAAAACGTGTCATCATGAACCTTTCAGATACTGCTAAACGATTTCGATTGGGCAGGTACCAAGCCATTCGGGCCGGATTATGACGTTTTATTCGAATTCGATCAGCAAATCCTTGGCGTCAATCTGACTTCCGGCCTGAACATGCACCGCCTTAACCACGGCATCGCGTTCCGCGTGCAAGCCGGTCTCCATCTTCATCGCCTCGATGGTAAGCAAGAGGTCACCTGTGCTGACGGTTTGGCCCGGATTAACCCCAACGGTGGCCACAACACCCGGCATTGGCGCGCCGAGATGATTTGCATTACCCACTTCGGCCTTTGGCCGTGCCTCCACCGTGGCTTTCACGCGGCGGTCCGGCACGCGGATCGTGCGCGGCTGACCGTTGAGTTCAAAGAACACACGCGCCTGCCCATCTTCGCGGGTCTCTCCCACAGCGACGAGCCGGATTTCCAGCGTCTTGCCAGGGTCAATCTCGGCGGTGATTTCCTCATTGGTTTCCATACCATAAAAGAAAGTCTTGGTCGGTAGGGTCCGCACGGGGCCGTATTCGGCGTGACGTTCCATATAGTCGGTGAAAACTTTGGGATACATCATGTAACCCATAAGGTCTTCGTCATCGATAGTGATGCCAAGCTTTTCTTCAACCTTGGATTTCTCGGCTGCAAGATCGGCAGGCTCCAACAGAGTGCCAGGGCGAACTGTGATCGGTTCTTCGCCTTTGAGCACCTTCTTTACGATGGCCTCGGGGAAGCCGCCATGCGCCTGACCAACATACCCTTTCATCAAGGTTATGACGCTATCTGGAAAGCTCACCTCAGTATCCGGGTTAAGCACGTCCTCGCATGTGAGACCTTGTGTCACCATCATCAGCGCGAGGTCGCCCACGGTCTTGGCAATCGGCGTGACCTTGATCACGTCGCCGAACATCTGGTTCACTTCGGCATAGGTGCGCGCGATGTCATGCCAACGATCTTCAAGCCCCATGGAACGCGCCTGTGCTTTCAAATTGGTAAACTGACCGCCCGGCATCTCGTGCAGGTAAACCTCGGAAGCTGGCGACTGCATACCGGACTCAAACGCCGCATAGTGATCGCGAACGGATTCCCAGTAATTCGAGATCGTGCGGATCGCAGCAATATCGAGGCCTGTGTCGCGTTCAGTATGGCGCAGGGCCTCGACCACGGTGCCGAGTGTGGCCTGTGAGGTATTGCCCGACAGTGCATCCATCGCGCAGTCCACCGCGTCGACACCCACCTCGGCAGCGGCAAGGATGGTTCCGCACGCAATGCCCGCCGTGTCGTGTGTATGGAAATGGATGGGCAGGCCCACCTCTTCTTTCAAAGCCCTGAAAAGCACGGTGGCAGAGGCAGGTTTCAGCAATCCACCCATATCCTTGATGCACAGGATATGCGTGCCTGCCGCCTTCAGTTCCTTGGCCATGTCGACATAGTATTTCAGGTCATACTTGGCACGGTTGGGATCAAGGATATCACCAGTGTAGCAGATCGCCGCCTCGCAGACCTTTTCCGCCTCAATCACGGCATCCATGGATACGCGCATGTTTTCGGTCCAGTTCAGCGGATCGAACACGCGGAAAATGTCGACACCGCTTTCAGCGGCCCGTTTGACGAAGGCCTGAACAACGTTGTCGGGGTAATTGGTATAGCCCACACCGTTCGAGCCGCGCAAAAGCATCTGTGTCATCAGGTTAGGCATCGCTTTGCGCAGGTCACGCAGGCGCTGCCAGGGGCATTCGTCAAGAAAGCGATAGGCCACATCGAACGTGGCCCCGCCCCAGCATTCCATCGAGAAAAGCTGTGGCAGGTCATGAGCGTAATTCTCGGCAATCTCGATCATGTCGATCGAGCGCATGCGCGTCGCGAGCAACGATTGGTGGCTGTCGCGCATCGTCGTGTCGGTGATCAGCACCTGTTTTTGTGCCGCCATCCAGTCGGCCACGGCCTGGGGGCCGTCGCGATCAAGGATCTGCTTGGCTCCGTCGGCAATGGTGTCATTGGCCGGTTTGGGAGCGCGTGGCAGGGCGAGGTCGGCGCGAGGTTTGGGGCGGCCCTCCACCTCGGGATGCCCGTTTACCGTGACATCCGCGATGTAAGTCAGAACCTTGGTGCCACGGTCGCGGCGCTGTTCAAACTGGAATAGCTCTGGCGTCGTGTCGATGAACTTGGTGGTGTATTCGTTTGACAGGAACGTAGGGTGCTTCAGCAGGTTTTCCACGAAAGCAATGTTTGTCGACACAC
>JBCAZO010000157.1:0-6149 GCA_038532975.1 Pseudomonadota bacterium | reverse complement strand
ACCATGCAGGGGATCAGGCCGCCTTGTCCAACCCAAAGGCGTCGTGCAGCGCCTGAACGGCAAGTTCCATGTATTTGCGGTCGATCAGGACTGAAATTTTAATCTCCGAGGTGGCAATCACCTTGATATTGATACCTTCGTCCCGAAGCGTTTCAAACATCTTGGCGGCCACACCCGACTGGCTGCGCATTCCAATGCCCACAGCAGACACTTTGGCGACTTCGGTGTCAGCCACCAGATCATGGAAATTGACCTCGCCGCTGTCTTTGGCCGCTTGCATGGCCTTTTGTGCGCGCGCCACCTGATCGGTTGGGCAAGAGAAAGTCATGTCGGTGCGCCCTTCTTCCGAGATATTCTGAATGATCATATCGACATTCACGCCTGCTTCGGAGAGCGGCCCGAAGATGGCAGCCGCAATTCCAGGGCGGTCGGCCACAGAGATCAGCGTCATCTTTGCCTCGTCGCGGGAATAGGCGATCCCGTTGACCACATTGGATTCCATGATGTCCTCCTCGGCACATACAAGCGTGCCCGCATTGTCCGATTGTTCCTCAAAACTCGACAGCACACGTAGACGCACATTGTAGCGCATGGCAAGCTCGACCGAGCGGGTCTGAAGCACCTTCGCCCCCAGACTGGCCAGTTCCAGCATTTCCTCAAAGGCGATCTTGTCAAGTTTGCGCGCCTTGTTGGTGATCCGTGGATCGGTGGTATAGACCCCGTCGACATCCGTATAGATGTCACAGCGCTCTGCCCCGAACGCTGCCGCAAAGGCCACCGCGGTGGTGTCTGATCCGCCCCGGCCCAGCGTGGTGATCCGCCCCTCTGGACTGATCCCCTGGAAGCCGGCAACCACGGCGACCCTCATGCCTTCGCCAAACTTGGTGTTGATGTTGTCAGTGGGGATTTCCTCGATCCGCGCGGCGGAATGCGCCGATGTCGTCAAAAGCGGCACCTGCCAGCCCTGCCAACTGCGCGCCGGAACATCCATTTCCTGCAAGGTCAACGCCATAAGACCGGCGGTCACATTCTCGCCCGAAGACACGACCGCGTCATACTCGCGTGCATCATACAGCGGCGAGGTTTCATTGACCCACCCCACCAGCTCATTCGTGCGCCCCGCCATGGCCGACACGATGACAATCACATCATAGCCCTTGGCCACCTCAACGCCCACACGTTTTGCAGCGCGGCGGATACGGTCGATATTGGCGACAGACGTGCCGCCGAATTTCATCACGAGCAGAGGCATGGCCTATGTCCTTGGATCACGTCGCAGGCGGTTTACGGCGCAACCCGCGGAAGGGCAAGGTTTAGGTGGTCGCAGGTGCGAAATCCTTTCGGAGAAGATTTGGCGAAAGTCTTCTGAAGACTTTTGTGCGGCTAGAATGGATGGTCGCGCCCGTCCCAATTCTGAAAACATCCCGTGGAGTCCAAATCAAGCGCCGCAAAGCGCTCTATCAATCCCTCAGCGGACTCTTCCACGGAAATGTCCGCAGCCTCGCTGCCCATATCCGTGCGGACCCATCCGGGGTGATAAATGCCCACCGCGATCCCCAACGGCTTCAAATCCACTGCCAGATTGCGCCCAAGGTTCAGTGCCGCTGCCTTCGAGGCGCGGTAGATGTAGCTGCCGCCCGGCGCGCGGGTATCGCTGGCCATCGTGCTGGACAGGATCGCCACTTTGGCGGATTTTGCCGCCTGCAGGTTGGGCAACAGCGCCTGAATGCCCAAAAAAACGCCTGTCACATTGGCGGCAAAACTGTCGGCCCACATTTCGGGCGGAAACCCATCGCTCAGGCTCTGACCCTTGTCGAGATAAACACCGGCATTGCAGATCAAAAGATCAATGGCTGTTCCATCAAGTGCCTGCGCCAGAGCGGCGTGACTGTCGGGATCTGTCACGTCCAGCTCTGCTTCAAGCCCTGGTTGCCGCGACGTGCCGGTGACCCGTGCGCCTTGCGTTTTGTATGCCTCGGACAAAGCCGCGCCGATCCCTCGATTGGCTCCAGTGATCAAAACATGCATGGCTATCCCTCCATCGGTGGATGCAGAGTACGAAGCCGTCGCACGCGCGGCAAGCGCGTTAATTTGTCTTGCGATTGGGGATAAAGGGCAGGGGGCTGACCGGCACGCCGTCTTCAATCAGCTTGCGCGCCTCTTCCGGTTTGGCCTCGCCGTGGATTGCCCGGTTCGGAGCCAAGCCGTCATGGATATCCCGCGCCTGAGACGCAAAATTCATCCCAACATATTCGGAATTTTCTTCCACCTGCTTTTTCAGGGCGGCCAGAGCCTGTTCCATTTCGGTGGTTGGGGTCGTGAGCGCTGGTGGCTGTGTCCCCTCGGCCGGAGCAACAGCCGCGCTGCGGCTGGCGCGCACGGTGGGGGCCATAATCGCTTTTTCCACCACCTCAGAGCCGCAAATGCTGCAGGTCACCATCCCGGCGCACTTGAGCTTGTCAAAGGCGTCCGAGGATTGGAACCAGCTTTCAAAGCGATGGTCCTGGTCACATTTCAAGGTGAACTTGATCACGGATGTCGTACTCCGATTACCCTATGCAGTTACACCTAATCACGGCAGCAACAGGTGCAAGACTTTTTCACAGATATCAGAAGCTAGGCAACCAGACGTTTTGCGTCAAATTTACGCAACAGATGGGCCAATTCCGGTTCATCCACGCGTTTGGACGCTGCTTTGGGACTCATCCACCGGCGCTTGCGCTCATCGCTTTCGGGGTATTTCTTCGCTAGCGACTTTACCCTCACAGGGTAAACCATCACGGCACAAGGCAGTTGTTCCTCTGCGCTAACACCTTTGACATAGGTATAAAGCGCAAGACAGCCGCCAGTGACTTTGCCTTTGACGCCAGCCTCCTCCCAGGCTTCGGTCAAGGCGCAGTCGCCCGGCGTCTTGCCATCCATGGGCCAACCTTTGGGAATGATCCACCGCCCGGTCCGGCGTGATGTGATCATCAGAACCTGCGTTTCACCATCTTTCACGCGGTAACACAGCGCCGCGAATTGGGTGCGCATGTCACGTTTGTCTGTGATTTCAACGGATAAAGGTAATTGTTTCATCTTCACATGTGCCACCGGGTTTTTCCCGACTATTCTGCCGCCGCCCTCAAAATGTATATACGTAAGATAGCCGTAATATCTACAAATTGCTACATTTTTCACCATATTCTGAAAATCACAGCCAAGATGTTGTAGCCAAGACTCTCTTTGCTTCGACATATGGGGGTGCCGCATGGGCTTGCCAAGGCCTACAGGCTGAGAAATACTCGCCCCAATGAACCCGATTTCTCGCCTTTTCCTAAGCATTTGCGCTGTTTTGGCTGCGCTCTGGGCGGCACCGGTACAGGCGCAAGTGACGGTGTTTTCCGCGGCCTCCTTGCGTGGGGCCTTGGAAGAGGTGGCCGCCGCCTCAGGCATCGAAATAACGGTGTCCTATGGCGGATCGGGGCTCATGGCGCGACAGATTGCACAGGGTGCGCCTGCCGATATTGTCCTTTTGGCCAACGCAGCCTGGATGACCTGGCTGGAGGGGCAGGGTGCGTTGAAACCCGGTACTCAAAAGGTCTTTTTGAGCAATGATCTGGTTTTGGTCGGCCCAAAGGGTGCCGACCCTATTGCCACGGCTGACGCGGACACGATCTTGATGCGTTTGAATGGCGGTCGCCTGGCATTGGGTCAGACCCAAGCGGTGCCAGCCGGAATCTATGCCCGCGAATGGATGGAAGCCACAGGTCTGTGGCCCGCGCTGCGTCCGTATCTGGCCGAGACGGAAAATGTCCGCGCTGCGCTGGCTCTGGTGGCGCGTGGCGAGGTGCCTTTGGGTATTGTTTACACCAGCGATGCAATGGCCGAGACCGGCGTGGACATTGTGCATCACATTGACCAGAACCAGCATGCTCCAATCACGTACCCCGCAGCCATTGTCGCGGGCCGTGACCGGCCAGAGGTGCAGGCTTTTCATGACTTCTTGACGACCGAAACGGCCCAGGACATCTTTGCCGCCTACGGATTTGTCCGTGCCGAGGACCTCAAATGAGCCTCACCGCCGCAGAATGGGCGGCTCTCAGCCTGTCGCTCAAAGTGTCGTTCTGGGCCGTTCTGATCAGCTTGCCCTTTGCAATTGCGGTTGCCTGGCTTTTGGCGCGCCGTGACTTTCCTGGCAAATCACTTGTCAGCGCCCTTGTTCATTTGCCACTTGTCCTGCCGCCTGTGGTTACTGGATATCTGTTGCTTTTGACCTTCGGCAAAACCGGTGCTATTGGCGCCTGGCTGGCGGATATCGGCATTGTCTTGGCATTTCGTTGGACCGGAGCCGCACTGGCCGCAGCGATCATGGGCTTCCCGCTGATGGTGCGTGCCATCCGGCTGGCCATTGAGTCCGTTGACCCCAAGCTGGAAGAGGCTGCCGAAACCCTCGGCGCGGGCCGTACGGCGCGGTTCACGCGCATCACACTGCCCCTGATTGCGCCGGGTATTCTGGCCGGTGTGGTGCTTGGCTTTGCCAAAGCGATGGGAGAGTTCGGCGCCACGATCACCTTCGTCGCCAACATCCCCGGCGAGACGCAAACATTACCCTCGGCCATCTACGCCTTCCTGCAGGTTCCGGGGGGCGAGGAAGGGGCCATTCGCCTGACACTTCTGGCTGTGGCTGTGGCGATTGGAGCGGTGCTTGTCTCTGAGTGGCTGGCGCGCCGCGTATCGCGGGGGATTGGTCGAACATGAGTCTCAAGGTTGATATCCGCCACGCCTTTGAGGGGTTCAAGCTTGATGTGTCCTGCATTGCAGGCGCTGGTGTCACGGCAATCTTCGGTCCTTCGGGTGCCGGTAAATCTACCTTGGTGAATGCCATCGCCGGTTTGCTTGCACCTGATGAAGGACGCATCACATTAGGTGGTGAGGTGCTCTTTGACCAAGCGCAGGCTGTGCATATCGTTCCCGCCAAACGCCGCATTGGCTATGTGTTTCAGGACGGTCGGCTATTTCCCCATATGAGCGTGCGTGACAATATCCGCTTTGGCGCACGCTATGCGCCTGAAGGGTTTGATCAGGCCGAGGAAAGCAATCTGGTGGACCTGCTTGGGCTAGAGGCGCTGCTTACCCGACGTCCCGGCACGCTATCGGGCGGTGAAAAACAACGCGTGGCCCTGGCCCGTGCCTGGCTTTCACAGCCGCGGCTCCTTTTGATGGATGAACCGCTAGCCGCGCTGGATGAGCCGCGCAAGGACGAGATTTTCCCCTACCTCGAACGCCTGCGGGATGTGGCGCAGGTGCCGATCATCTACGTCAGCCACAACCTTGCAGAAGTGGCAAGATTGGCCGACGACCTGATCGTCTTGCAGTCAGGGAAAGTTGCTTTGTGCGGCAGCGCCGAAACTGTGCTGAGCGACCCCAAAGCCTTGCCCCTGTTAGGCGTGCGCGAGGCGGGGGCGATCCTTCCGGCCAAGGTGATTGAACATGATGCCGATGGTCTCAGCCGCCTTGCGTTGTCGGGGGGCGAGATCGTTCTGCCTGGTGTCACCGCGACACCAGGCACCAGCATTCGCCTGCGTGTGCTGGCGCAGGATGTGCTTTTGTCGCGCGATCCTCCTCAAGGGCTTTCGTCTCACAATGTGCTTCCCGTCACGGTCGAAACCCTGCATCGCGGGGCCGGTCCTGGTGTTGCTGTGCGTTTGCGGGCAGGAGAGGACGTGCTTTTGGCGCGCATCACTGCCCGTGCTGCCGAAGAAATGAAACTGGCACCGGGCGTGCAATGCCATGCTATTCTCAATGCCACGGCCGTGCCGCGAGGCAGTATAGGTGGCGGGGCAATGCCGGTCGAAACATGAACGCTTGACAAAACCAAGTATTTTAGTCAGAAATAAATACAAGCCAACCGAAACGCGGTCAGCCAGCACCTTAATCGCAACCATTGGAGCGAGAAGATGACTGTTTCGACTGACTTGAGGGATCGCACAATTCAGCCCCTTGTCCCGCCGCACGCGCCCACACCCGGTCCGCGCCGTGAAACACTTTTGCACGCCGCAATCGCAAGTGGCTTGTGCCTTGATGTGATGATTGAGCGGATGCTGGACCGCAATGAGGGAGGGCTGTGATGATACATCCTCCCAAAACAGAGTTTGCCCCGCCCCGGC
>JBCAZO010000156.1:0-6161 GCA_038532975.1 Pseudomonadota bacterium | reverse complement strand
TTTGAATACTGGCTCAGCCCTGAAGGTGCGCAGGTCATTTTACAAGATGGAATGCTGCACGGACTGCGCGGGTTCGGAGAGGGGCTTTTGGCTTCGGAACTGACCGAACCCCTGGCACTTGTTCGTGGGTTGCGTCCGGGCGTGTCAGACCGGTTTCACACCTTTCTCGACGGCAATGATCGCGCTGTCACGCGGACCTATCGCTGCCTCATTGAGCGCATCGGCCCAGAGGAAATAGCTCTGGCGGATATCCAGGTGAACACAGTTTTGATGGTCGAGCGGTGCCGCAGCCTCGATCAGTCTTTTGAGAATTTCTACTGGGTTGCGCCTGCGCGCAGCCAGATCGTTTTGTCGCGCCAATGGGCGGGTCCGTTTCTAGGCGCGTTGTCGACGCGGGTTGTGCCGTGAGTGCGCCGGTGAGGACGAAAAGGAGAATTATGAGATGAGGACGGTTGTTCTTATGGTGTCGATGATCGTTTTGACGGCCTGCGGTGCGGTTTATCGATCCTCGTCTGTCAGCCCGGGTTTGCGCGATGGAACCCAGGTCCGCGTGGTGTCTATGTCGGCCGAAACCGTGGTGCAGGCCAATCGCTCACCCTACAGCCCCAAGACACTTCCGGCAGTGTTCTCTCTTACGGCGGGCACAGGCGGGGGTGTGCCCGGTATAGGTGCTTTGCCACGGCCTACACTTGACGCACAACTGAAACCTCAAAGCCTTGAGGTGCGTTTGCCCCCTTCGACAAGCGCAGGACCTTACAGGATCGGTGTAGGCGATGTGCTTGTCCTGACCACGCCAGACGTTGGTGCGCTGATCACGGATCCGGCTGTGCCAACCGGTCTAAGGAACGGGCGACAAGCCTACACCGTGCAGGATGACGGCGCGATCAACATCCCCTCGGTCGGTCGCGTGAAACTGGCCAACCTGACGATCGAAACTGCTGAGGCTGAGCTGTTCCAGAAAATGGTTTCTAATCAACAGGATCCAACCTTCAGCCTTGAGATCGCTGAATTCAACTCCCGGCGCGTGTCGGTTGGCGGAGCAGTGGCGGCCCCAGCAGTTGTGCCTGTGACGCTCACGCCGCTGTTGCTGGATGCGGCATTGGCGGCGACAGGGGGCGTCGCGGTGCAGGATCAGGATAGTGCATCGGTACGTCTATATCGGGACGGATCGTTGTATCAGATTCCGCTTAGCGTGCTGTATTCCCGGCCTGATCTGCTCAAAACACGGCTTCTGGACGGGGACTCTGTATTTGTGGACACCGAATACGAACTTGGCAAAGCCCAAGCTTTTTTTGAGCAACAAATCGCGTTGGTGGCTGCACGTCAGCAGGCCCAACAGGCGGCCCTTTTGGAGTTGCAGACCGAAGTGAGCCTGCGCCGCGCGCAGTTGACCGAGGCGCGGGCAAATTATCAGGCGCAGGTGGCGCTGGGCGCGGACAAGAACGACTATGTTTACCTTACCGGCGAGTTTCGCGAGCAGGGCCGCTTTGCCCTGCCATTTGAGCGCCGCGCGGTGCTGGCAGATGCGCTTTTGGCGAATACGAGGGGGTTTTCGGTGCAATCGGCGGATATCTCGCAAGTCTATGTGCTGCGGGCGTCAACCGACCCTAGAGAATTCGGCGCTGTGACTGCGTGGCATCTTGATGCCCGTAATGCTGCGAATTTCGCGCTCATGACCCGGTTCGAACTGCGTCCCGACGATGTGATCTTTGTTGCGCAACAGCCGATCACAAAGTGGAACCGCGCGGTGTCACAGATATTGCCCTCGCTGATCAATGTGAGCCGGGTGGCGGTGGAGTAGTGGCCTAAACCACAACCTCCATCTCTTCTTGCTCGCCCACCCCAAACACCCGCTTGTAGCGCTCGATCTGATCCTTTGGTCCCATGGCTTTGCGCGGGTTGTCCGAGAGTTTGACGGTGGGCGTGCCATTGGCGGCCACGGCTTTGCAGACGAGAGAGAAGGGCGCGAGACTGTTGTCGGGGGTGAGGTCGCGGAAGTCGTTGGTCAGCAGCGTGCCCCAGCCGAATGAGACTTTGACCCGTCCGACGAATTGCTTGTGCAGCGACAGAATTTTGTTCTCGTCCAGGCCATCGGAAAAAATAATAAGCTTGTCCTTGGGGTCTTCGCCTCTTTCGCGCCACCAGTTGATGGCAATCTCGGCACCCTCTGCCGGGTCGCCACTGTCAATGCGAATACCGGTCCAGCCCGCAAGCCAGTCGGGGGCGGCATCGAGAAAGCCCTTTGTACCATAGGTGTCGGGCAGGATGATGCGCAGGTTGCCATCATGCTCTTCGTGCCAATCCGAGAGCACCTCGTAAGGCGCCTGTTTCAGTTCTTCATCGTTCTTGGCAAGGGCGGCGTAGACCATTGGCAACTCGTGGGCATTCGTGCCGATGGCCTCAAGATCGCGGTTCTTGGCAATGAGGCAGTTGGAGGTACCTACAAACGTGCCCTCCAAACGTTCGGTCATGGCCTGTACGCACCAATCCTGCCACAAAAAAGAATGCCGCCGCCGTGTGCCAAAATCAGCGATGCGCAGCCCCTCGACTCCGCGCAGGCGTTCGACCTTTTCCCAAAGCTTGGTCATGGCGCGGGCATAGAGTACCTGAAGCTCGAATTTGCGCAGGGTGTTGAGAACAGCCCGAGAGCGTAACTCCATCAGAACGGCCAGCGCAGGAATTTCCCACAGCATCACTTCGGGCCACTTGCCCTCAAAGGTCAGCTCGTATTGACCACTACGTTTTTCCAGATGGTAAGGCGGCAGGCGGAGGTTCTCGAACCAGTCCATGAATTCTGGCGTGAACATTTGGCGTTTGCCATAAAATGTATTACCGCGCATCCATGTGCTTTCGCCCCGAGACAGGGATAGCGAGCGGATGTGGTCGAGTTGTTCGCGCAGTTCTCCTTCATCAACCAGATCGGCCAGCCGCACAGATTTGGTGCGGTTGATGAGGGAAAAGGTGACATTGGTATCGGGCTTGTTGCGAAAGACCGACTGGCACATCAGAAGCTTGTAGAAATCCGTGTCGATTAGAGACCGGACAATCGGGTCGATCTTCCACTTGTGGTTCCAGACGCGGGTGGCAATGTCGACCATGTTCGGCCTCCGGGGTGTTCAGCGACGCCCTTTAGATCAAACCGGTCTGGTCTGTGCAAGTTCTGCTGATCTGGCATGTTTGCAGGCAGTAAATGTGTTTCCGGCTTTCATACCTTTGACTGAAGCACTTCTACGGACAATACGGTTGGCAGATGTCGTGCAATTTCCTGCCAGCTTTCGCCTTCATCCAGGCTCGCGAAGACTGAGCCGGTATTCGTGCCAAAGTACAAGCCGGGCGCGTCTTGAGTGTCGCCTGCCATGGCCTGACGCAGAACCGTAAAGTAACAGCTCTGCTGCGGCAGGCCATTTCGCTGATCCTGCCAGGTCACTCCGCCGTCCCGTGATCGCCAGACAGCCGCGGCAGCATCTGGAGGAAAGCGCCCGGCGCTATCGCCGTTAAGCGGGATCGTCCAGATTGTTTGCGGATCGTGCGGATGAACGCGGATAGGAAAACCAAAAGTCGAGGGCAAGCCGCTGGTGATATCCTCCCAGGACCGTCCGCCATCAGACGATCGCCAAACGCCATGGTGGTTTTGCTGATACAAAAGATCATCCGGCCCCGAGGCACGCATCATGTTGTGTACACAATGCCCGGTCTCGCCGTCTCGCGGTGCGGCGGGGTGATCGTGGTGCCCGCAGGCTTCAGCATTAGACAACCTGTTGCGCCGCTCCCATGTGGCCCCGCCATCCTCGGTCGCAAAAACCCCGGCAGCAGAGATGCCGATCCACTGCTTTTGCGCATTGTCGGGATCAAAAACAATTGTGTGCAGTACAAGCCCTGCCGCACCGGGGTTCCAGTCTTTGGCTGAAGGATGGTCGGTCAGCGCATCGACCCTCGACCAGGATTGGCCCTGATCGATGCTTCGAAGTAAATTTGCCGGTTTGGTGCCGGCATAAAGCGCGCCATGCCCATAGCCCAATGACCAGATCTGCTGAAACTCTTCTCCGAAGGGCAAAGGCGAGTCAGTCCACCCGATGAAAGCTGCAAAGTCGGGATCCTGCGCCGCCCAGTCGTCCATGGTGCCGCGGCTCAGCCGCGTTAGATCCCAGGTTTGACCGTTGTCGTCCGAGCGCCATACACCGGCACCGTGAAATTCACCTCCGCCACCGGCCCATATGGTTCCCGTCTCTGGGTCGCCGATTACGTGATTTATGCACCAGCCGTTGCAGTGCGGTCCGCTGACCTGCCAGTCCGCGCGGCCTTTTCCACCATTAAGCAGAAACGCACCCTTTGTGGTGCCGATGAGAAGTTGGGTACCATTGGATTGCATAGCGGCCCTCCCGCAGTTGCAGGCGAGAGTACCACAGTGCTTTTGAATACAGAAACGCGGCGTTATCCACCAAGCGCCTCTTTGCTATCGTCCGGTGCCTCGTCGCGCTCAAACATGCCATAGTCGCGGATGACGCTGACGACGCGCAGGCGGTAGTCGTCGAACATGATCTCTCGCCCGGCTTTCTGGGCGTTGCGATGCGCCGAGAGACGACGCCACGCGTCAAGTGCGGCCTCATCGCGCCAGAAGCTAAGTGACAAAAGCTTCCCCGGGGTCGTCAGGCTCTCGAACCGTTCGACCGAGATGAAGCCGTCAATGCCCTCGGCCAGAGGGCGCATCTTGGTTGCCATATCGAGGTAGGCGTTTTTTTGATCTGACTTGGGGTGTACTTCGAAGATGACGGCGATCATGTGGGGCCTCCATGCGGGTGTGAGACACATTTCACAAAGCTGCGCCGCTCGCGCAACAGGAACTTCTCTGATCTCGCGAATTCGTAATTGACCTGTCCCATCGGGTCATTGGCCAGGCGCTTGCGGTAGACTTCGTATTCAGCAAGCGAAGGGATGTTGTAGATGCCGTAGGCGCGTGTCGAAGACCCTTCATGCGGCGCGAAATACCCAATTAAATCTGCGCCGCAGCGCGGAATGGCCTGTCCCCATGCTTGGGCGTATTGCGCAAAGGCCTCTGGATTGTTGGGGTCAATGTCGTATTCGATAACGCAGGTGAGCATGAGTTGTCTCTTTAATGTGTCAGGCTATGATACTGGATCGACTTAGCGCAATGCTTCGGTTATGATCGAACTATGAGAGACGGCCCTGACATATCCCGCGTTGCGGCGCTGATTGGAGATCCGGCGCGGGCCAATATCCTCACCGCTTTGATGAGCGGCAAGGCTCTGACAGCAAGTGAGTTGGCCAGCGAGGCCGGCGTGACCTTGCAAACGGCCTCATCGCATTTGGCGAAATTGGAGAACGGGGGGTTGATCCGGTTACGGCGCGAAGGGCGGTACAAGTATTTTCGCTTGGCCGGAGAAGAAGTGGCCTCGGTTTTGGAGGCTTTGATGGGTCTCGCGGCAGAAACCGGGCAGTTGCGTCACCGACCCGGCCCGAAAGACCCCGAAATGCGCCGGGCTCGGGTGTGCTACAATCATCTTGCCGGGGATATGGGTACGCAGATGTTTGACAATTTGCAGGCAAGGGGGCTGGTGTCTGCGAGGGGAGACGAACTTTTGCTGACCAAAGCCGGACGTTCGTTTGTCACCGAGTTTGGCATTGATCTGGATCGCCTGCCAAAGTCTCGTGCGCCACTTTGCCGAGAGTGTCTGGACTGGTCCGAGCGCCGGTCGCACTTAGCTGGCCAGCTGGGTCGGGCGATGTTGGCGCGGATGGAAGAACTTAAATGGGCCAAGCGGGTCGAGGGCACGCGGATTGTTCGGTTCACGCGAAGCGGTCTGCGTGATTTTGAGCATACATTTGGCCGCATGTGATCCATTTTCCCAATCCAATTTGCCGATAAGAATTTTCGGTCCAGATTGAAGTCATGATAAGGCCAGTGTAAACGAGCCGTATGGCGATTTCTGTTGAGACCTTTTTCTTGAGCCCAGATGCTGAAGGCACGCTGCAAGCCCAAATTCAGCAAATGATTGCCCAAGGCATCCTGTCGGGGCGGTTTCGTAAAGGTGAAAAGCTGCCTTCGTCGCGTCGGCTCGCGCAGCATCTTGGTGTCAGCCGGATTACTGTGACTCTTGCCTATACCGAACTTCTGGCCAACGACTATCTCGAGAGCCGGGACC
>JBCAZO010000155.1:0-6164 GCA_038532975.1 Pseudomonadota bacterium | reverse complement strand
CCCGCAACTTTGAAGTTCCTTCCTGGCCAAACCGTGCTTGAGGCGGGAACTGCTGACTTTCCTAGTGCGGGATTTGGGGTTGATTCTGTCTGAATAAACATCGGTCCGGCCTTTCGCTGGGGTCTAACACGATATGCGCAGCTACACCCTCAGAGTCAAGGTTTGGAACGATTCTAAATTGGTAAACTTAGGTGATCGTTTCCAAACGTTCCTTGCTCAGATCACCCGGAACAATCGTCACCGGTATCGGCAGGTTGCCCGAGTTCTTCGTCAGGTATGTCACCAGAGGCCCTGGACCTTTCTTATCGGTACCTGCCCCAAGAACCAAAACGCCGATTTCCGGATCAGCCTGCACTTGCGACAGGATTTCAGTCATCGGGTCACCCTCTCGGATCACCAGTTCTGGATCGATTCCTTGTTTGTCTCGCATCCATTTCGCAAAAACTTCGAAATGCGCGTGGATCCGTTCCCGCGCCTCTTCACGCATGATGTCGCCCACACCAATCCAGTGATTGAACTCTTCGGGTGGGATCACAGCCAAAATCTCAACCCCGGCACCCGTATGTGCCGCCCGCAATGCGGCAAAGCGCATAGCGTTAAGGCACTCGCGGCTGTCGTCCAGCACTACCAAGAATTTCCGCATGACTGTCGTCTCCCTGTCCAAGGGCCATATTGAACCGATCCACATGATCGGGCAACCGAATGATGAATGAGCATGCTAAATAGCTGTTGTATTAATCAAAAGTACCGGCAACACGCCCCAGAAGCATAAAGGCCCGCGCCGTTCTGGTATCTGATAACTCTGCAATCTCGGCATCCGTCGCGGTTTCGGTAAACTCGCAAATCGTGCGATCAAACAGCCGAAGGAAATGATGCGCTGAGTCCCGAAAAATAGTGTCCTGCTTCATTCGCGCAGCCGCCAGCGCAAGCGACGACCGGTCTCGAATACCGCCCAGCGGTGCGACCGCTCGACCCCGCTCACCAGCCCCAAATCGGCGCCAGATCTCCGTGCGCGCCATATCCGGGCGCAAATCATCCATGTAAATACCATCTTGCGACAGCAATGTCAGAACATCCTGCGACGCCTGCACCAGCTTTGAGGTCTTACGGTTCTTCAACGCTCTGCGCAGGGCGGCAAAGCCTTCTTTGTCCTCCGCGTCCTCGGGAAAGTTCATCGCTTTTATAAAATCAACCGTCGCAAGCGGCGGCTCGATATCTTCGGATGAGGTCCCAAGTGGCAAGGCCACCTGACCCTCAGATATCACCTCGGGTTCTGGTTTTGGCTTGGGAGGCGGCAGAGGCTGCCGCGTTGATGTGAAGGTCGCCAGCACCGTCTCGGCCTTTCGTTGAGACGCGGCAATCTCATCAAGCTTGCGTGCTACAGAAGGCTGCGTGACCACGCTACTGGACTGATTTTGCGCCACATAGGCTTGTCTGATCGCATCAATTGCCGTCTGCAAACGCTGGCTTTCCTCCCGCATCAGCTTGTTGGACCGCGCCGCTGTCGCCGCCACCCAGATCATTGCGACAGGCATGAAAATCCCCAACAGCAAGAACATCATATGCATGCCGCCCCCGCCCTGCGGAGGGCTGCTAAGGGGTTCGAGCAAGAAAAAGAAAATCGCCGTGCCCAAGAGCCACAAAATCGTCAGCGCAAGCGCAATCACCTCAATTGAGGTGATCCGCTCGGTCTGTGGACGATTGTAAATACCCAATGGGGTTGTTGATGTGTCCTGCTGTTCAGACATGGTTAAACTTTTCAGAGATACGAAATCTTCAGCACTTCATATGATTTTTCGCCGCCTGGTGTACGAACTTCTACGCTGTCACCTTCTTCCTTGCCAATCAAAGCCCGGGCAATCGGCGATTTTATGTTCAAAAGACCCTTTTCGATATTGGCCTCATATTCACCAACTATCTGATAGGTTTTTTCCTCATCGGTATCTTCATCAACCAAGGTCACGGTGGCACCAAACTTGATGCTTCCCGAAAGCTTGGTCGGGTCAATTACATCTGCCAAGCTAATTGCGCCTTCTAATTCTTTGATTCGTCCTTCGATAAAAGACTGCTTTTCCTTGGCAGAGTGATACTCAGCATTCTCAGACAAATCACCATGCTCACGCGCCTCCGAGATTGCCTGGATAATAGCTGGGCGCTCCTCAGATTTGAGGTGTTTTAGTTCCGCTTCCAAAGCCGCGAATCCGGCCCGTGTCATCGGGATCTTTTCCATTTATCTTGTGCCCCTCATGGCAACGTGGGCGGCCTATGCCACCCCGATCAGCATCGTGAACAATGCGCGACAGAATGACCCGACCTTCAATCCGAATGCAATAGGACTTAGCGAGCAGACCTGCATTTCCTTGGCACCTTGGAGGAAATCCACGTGTCATGTTGGAAAACTGCCGTATTTCGACGGTTTTAACGTCGTGTTCCAATTGACCTTTCGCAACCCGTCACGCTAACCAGATGCGACCTTTTTTGGCGGCCTCGACTGGTCGCCCTGACATGGAGTGGGAAAAATGGCGCAAGTCGAACGGGAAGCCATGGAATACGACGTCGTGATTGTCGGCGCAGGGCCAGCAGGCCTCAGCGCTGCGATCCGGCTCAAACAACTCGACCCTAACCGCGAAGTCGTGGTTTTGGAAAAAGGCTCTGAAGTGGGTGCGCACATCCTGTCGGGTGCCGTGCTTGATCCATGTGGCCTTGATGCGCTCATCCCTGATTGGAAAGAAAAAGGTGCGCCCCTTAATACGCCGGTCAAAGAAGACAATTTCTTCATGCTGGGTGAAGCAGGCAAGATGCGCATTCCCAACTTCCCTATGCCACCTCTCATGAACAACCACGGCAACTACATCGTGTCCATGGGCAATGTCTGTCGATGGATGGCCGAACAAGCCGAGGCGATGGGCATTGAGATTTTCCCCGGCATGGCCTGTTCCGAAATCGTCTATGGCGAAAACGGCGAAGTTAAAGGAGTTGTCGCGGGTGAGTTTGGCAAAGAGGCGGACGGCACACCGGGGTCCAGTTATGAGCCCGGCATGGAACTGCATGGCAAGTATGTCTTCCTCTCTGAAGGCGTGCGGGGATCGTTGTCGAAAGAAGTGATCGCCAAATATGATCTGGCACAGGGCAAAGAACCGCAGAAATTCGGCCTTGGCATGAAAGAGATCTGGGAAATTGACCCGGACAAACACAAAGAAGGCACCGTCACCCACACAATGGGCTGGCCTCTGGGGAAGAATGCCGGCGGCGGATCGTTTATCTACCATCTTGAAAACAATCAGGTTTACGTGGGTTTCGTGGTTCACCTGAACTACAAAAACCCACATCTTTTCCCCTACATGGAATTCCAGCGCTTCAAGCATCACCCGATGGTGGCTGACCTGCTCAAAGGCGGCAAACGCGTGGCTTACGGCGCGCGCGCCATCTCGGAAGGCGGGTATCAATCCATGCCCAAGATGGTTGCACCCGGCGTGGCCTTGCTGGGTTGCTCGGTCGGCATGGTCAACGTGCCGCGCATCAAGGGCAACCATAACGCCATGCTCTCTGGAAAAGCCGCAGCTGAGGCAGCTCACGCCGCGTTGGAAGCGGGGCGTGCCAGTGATGAGTTGTCGGCCTATGAAATCGAAGTGCGCGAAGGCGCCATCGGCAAGGATCTCAAGAAGGTCCGGAACGTCAAACCCCTCTGGTCCAAATACGGTCTCACAGCATCGCTGACGCTTGGCGGTCTGGACATGTGGACCAACACGCTGGGCTTTTCGATCTTTGGCACACTGAGTCACGGCAAATCCGACGCCGAGGCCACTGAACCGGCAGCCAATCACAAACCCATCGACTATCCAAAACCAGATGGTACGCTCAGCTTTGACCGCCTGACCAATGTCAGCTTCTCGATGACCAACCACGAGGAAAGCCAGCCTGCGCATCTGCAGCTCAAGGACAGTGCAGTACCGATTTCCGTGAACCTTCCCAAATTCGCTGAACCAGCGCAGCGCTATTGCCCAGCAGGTGTATACGAGGTCGTGGAAAAGGACAGCGGCCCGGAGTTTGTCATCAACTTCCAAAACTGCGTGCACTGCAAAACCTGCGACATCAAGGATCCCAGCCAGAACATCAACTGGGTCACCCCGCAGGGCGGAGACGGGCCGAATTACCCGAATATGTGACAATTTCTGAAAAATCTTCATTTCGGGGGCGGCGAATTGGCCGCCCTCATTGCTTTGAGACATCGCAAACACTACTTTGCCATCAATAAACGAGCATCACAGGCAGGGAGCCCTGATCGTGAGACTTCTGACCGCAGGCGCGCTGGCCGCGTTTATTCAAGCTTTTGCCGTGCCCGCGCAGGCATCTGAGGATGTTGGCGCCTATCTGGCCGCGCGCCAGGCCATCGTTAACCACGACTTCGACACGGCAGCACAGTATTTCACTCAAGCCCTGACCAAAGACGCATCCAACCCCGCCATTATGGAAAGCACAGTCTTTTCTTTCATGGCTCTGGGCAACATCGAAAGCGCTGTTCCCGTAGCCAAACGAATTGACGAAGAAAACCTGCGCAGCCAGGTGGCTTTCATCGCGCTCATTGCTGATGCGGTCAAAAACGAACGCTACGATGAGGTGCTCGAACGCATTGAAACCGAACGGGGTGTCAGTGCGCTGGCCGATGGCCTGATAGCCGCCTGGGTTGAAATGGGGCGTGGCGACATGGGATCGGCCTTGGCAAGGTTTGACGAAGTGGCTGGTCAACGCGGCCTGCGCAGCTTTGCGAACTACCACAAGGCCTTGGCGTTGGCCGCAGTGGGCGACTTTGAAAGTGCTGAAAATATCTTTTCCGGCGGCGAGGATGAACCGCTGCAGCGCACGCGGCGTGGCACCATTGCCTGGGCCGAAGTCCTTAGCCAACTTGAACGAAACGATGAGGCCATCGCGCTCATCGATGATGCCTTTGGCGGCAACCTTGACCCACAAATCGCAGCTCTGCGCGCTGAGCTTGAAACCGGCCTGCCGGTTCCGTTTAGCCTAGTCTCAGGTGCTCAAGACGGGGTGGCCGAAGTTTTCTATTCGCTTGGACAAATTCTCCTAAGCGAAGCGGGCCGTGACTACACGTTGCTTTACGCACGCACAGCGCAGTTTTTGAACAACGACCATGTCGATGCCGTCCTGATGGCCGCCGAGCTTTTGGAAGACCTGGAACGCTATGAGCTAGCGACTCAAGTCTACAAGAGCGTCCCCCGGAACCACCCGTCATTCACAGCCGCAGAAATGGGACGGGCCGAGTCGCTACGCCGGGCTGAGAAAACAGATGCTGCAATTGAGGTTCTGGAACAGCTTCGCGTTTCGCATCCTGAGCTGCCGCTGGTACATGTCTCTGCAGGTGATCTCTACCGTCAGAACGAGCGTTATGAAGACGCCGTCGCCGCCTATGACGAAGCGATCTCGCTTTATGATGACCGTGGCACGGAACAATGGTTTGTGTATTACGCACGCGCCATCAGCTACGAGCGTTTGGGAGTTTGGGAGAAAGCCGAAGCAGATTTTCGCAAGGCCCTGGAGCTGAACCCGGATCATCCGCAGGTCCTCAACTATCTCGGCTATTCGCTAGTCGAAAAGCAAATCAAGTTGGACGAAGCCCTCAGTATGATTGAACGCGCTGTGGAACGCCAACCTGACAGCGGGTTCATCGTTGATAGTCTGGGCTGGGTTCTTTATCGCCTGGGCAAATACGACGAAGCCATTATACATATGGAGCGCGCCGCCGAGCTGATGCCGGTTGATCCGGTGGTCAACGACCATTTGGGTGACGTACTTTGGGCGGTAGGTCGTCATACCGAGGCTGAGTTCCAATGGAAACGCGCCCTGTCTTTCGTGGATGAAGAAAACCCGTCGCCCGATATCGACCCTGATCGCATCCGTCGCAAGCTTGAGGTCGGTCTCGACGTCGTGCTCGAAGAAGAAGGCGCACCACCACTTGAAGTCGCCGATGACGGTTGAGGCCTTTGCGCCTGCCAAGATCAACCTGACGCTTCACGTCACAGGCCGCCGTGACGATGGTTATCATCTGCTCGACTCGCTTGTTGTGTTTGCCGATGTGGGGGACCGTTTGCGGATCACACCGGCGACCGAGACGACACTGCGTGTCGCCGGTCCACTCTCACGGGGTGTAC
>JBCAZO010000154.1:0-6195 GCA_038532975.1 Pseudomonadota bacterium | reverse complement strand
CAACCGAACCCTTGGCGGGGCGTGCTACAGAGCCCGCATTGGCCGCCATTCCAAGCTCGACAAAACCCGGGACATGAGACGCCATGACGATTAGGTCCACCTTCAATTCATCAGATTTGTCTAAAATAACATGACCTAGATCAGCGCTGACATCGACATCGACCAATGACAGGGTCTCTACAGGACAGCCGGTTTGCTCGGTGACTTCCTTTGCAAACGCCTTGAGTTTTTCATCATAGGCCTCGGGCGTCTTGGCGACTTCGGTCGGTGCGGAACTTGTAACCCCTACCAAGTGTATCGTTGCTGAATTCAATTTTGATATTTGTCCAGCCTGTGAAATTGCATTTTTCAAATCATCTTTGTGGGCCAGATCGACAGGTACCATGATTTTCTTAATCATTTTGAGCCTCCATGAAGCGTAAGGACTCTGATCTTGCGCGCTTTTCTTTTGTGCATATTTGATATTTCGCAATGCTCTTACCGTCATACGCACAAGACGCGTCCTTTGTCACCGCACTGCCAAACTGGAATTGACGGATATCAAACCAGCCTTGGCGAGATGTGCCACAAGCTTTCCATTGCTTGCTCACCCCAAACGAAAGGAATGCGAAATGGAAAACGTGGAACGCTTGTTGAAAGGCACAGTCGAAGAGCTGGACCGCCTTTTGAACGCTCGAAATGTTCTTGGTGATCCGATCGAAAAGGGGAATGCGACTGTGATCCCGATTGTGAGTTATGGTTTTGGTTTCGGTGCGGGAGGCGGCGTCAATGCTAAGACGGGAGACGGAGCTGGCACAGGTGCAGGCGGCGGGATCAAACCTTTGGGAGCGATCATACTTGATGACCAAGGCGCACGTGTTGAATCTGTTCAAGGCGCGATGACGACCTTTGCTGAAATACTAGGCAAGACAGCCAGCAAAGCGATTGAAACCACAGCTACAAACGCAAAGTCCAAGGCCCGAAAAAGCTGAGATGTTTGGTATGTCGGTTGCAATCACAATGGTGGTTGGCCTTGCCGCAGTCTTGCTTGGTATTGTTGTGCTTGTTCTGTTTCTGCCACTTCACATCGAGCTTTCGGTTTTGAAAGACCCAGATTGGAAAATTCGTGCAAAATGCCGACCACTTGGGGGATATGGACCGCTGATAAATTTGAAAAGTTCTAGACCGAAGAAGCAAGAAAAACTGCATAAGGTCAGGAAAAAACCAAGACTTGTATTGGCAAAACTTGAACGGGTGGCCAAAGCGGGGGTTACATTTATTATCGACGTTATAAAACGCGTCAAAATCCGCCATATAGAGTTATCAGCACAGTTTGACATGGGCGACGCAAGTGAGACCGGTCAAACCTTTGGCCAACTGGCACCCCTCATCTATGGGTGCTCCGCGTTACCAAGAGGCAGCATTGATATTAAACCTTTGTTCAACAATCGCCCCTTCCTTTCAGGTCGTGCTGAGATGGGTCTTGCGGTTGTTCCGGCCTCGCTCGTAGCTCCCGCTATACGGCTCGGCTGGAGCGTATTTGGACCCAAAGTATGACATGGGCGTTGGATCTTCCGATCCAAATGGGACAGGTTTCATTTGCCGCGATCTCGGAGGTCGAAATCTTTGCGCATCAAATCGGCCAAACAGTCCTGGGCAGCGCAAGGAAAAGCCCCAAGCTTGTCCTGATGTGTGTTCGCGGTAAAATTTCGGCAACAGACTTTGCCGGGAACAATTTTGATGCCTTGGAGGTCGAGCGTCGCTATCCCGATGCGATAGCCCAAATGAAAGCACTTTTGAACAAGCGCGACACAGACCGCACAGGTTCTTTATGACTCGAAATAAATCTTAAACTCTAAACAGGTGAAAAATTATGGACACAAAAAAAGGCTGCCAAACGTGATACGGCATAGTGTGAGGTGACGAAACCCGATTAGAGCACATGTTAAAAAAACAACCAGATATCAATGACGCAACTCTGCTGGATGCGATGTTCGAAGCGGTTATCGACGCGATCATCGTCACCGATGCTACCGGTACTATTCTTCGCACAAATGCTTCGGCAACTAAGATGCTTGGCTTCGAAGCTTGCGACATGTTGGGTCAAAATGTGCGGATGCTTATGCCAATAGAAGACGCGCAGCGTCACGATAGCTATATCAAACATCACGTTAAAACCGGCAAAAGCTCCGTGATTGGGACCGGTCGGGAGCTAATGGCCCGACACAGGGACGGACATTGTTTCCCGATCCACATATCATTGGGCCGTGTAGAGGTGTCACAAGGGCCAATCTTTGTGGCAGTGATGCACGACCTGAGTGACCGAAAAGCGGCAGAAGAAGCCTTGTCACGGTCTCAGCGTCTAGAAGCTGTTGGTCAGATGACTGGCGGCATTACGCATGATTTCAACAACCTTCTGACGATCATCATCGGAAATCTTGAGCTTTTACAAAGAGGGTCAGAAGGGCGGTTTGGCGAATTGGTTAGTGACGCGCTCGAAGCAGCAGAGCTTGGAGCTGACCTGACTTCGCGATTGCTTGCCTTTGCCAGAAAGAGCGATCTGTCCCCGAAGATGCTCAATCTGGCGGAAGAATGTGATGAGGTCGTTCGCATTCTGTCTAGAACTCTTGGAGCAAGTTTCGAAATCGAATGCTTACATGCCCCGAACCTGCCAAACGTCAATGTCGATCCGACGCAACTTCAAACTGCTATCATGAATCTGGCGTTGAATGCCCGTGACGCTATGCCGGATGGAGGCAGGCTTTTGATCCAAACGGACCGCGTGCAGATCGACGATACCTACATCGCCCAGGAAATTGATATCGTTCCCGGGGACTATGTGCGCCTGTCGGTTAGCGACACAGGCACAGGCATGGATGATATTGCAAAAGAGCGCGCTTTTGAGCCGTTTTTTACAACCAAGCCTGCTGGAAAAGGAACAGGTTTGGGGCTGTCCATGGTATATGGGTTTTCCCGTCAATCCGGCGGGCACGTGACACTCTACAGCGAAGTAGGACATGGCACGACGGTTGCGCTGTACTTCCCAGTCCTCGAAAATACCGAAGCAGCATCCAAAGAAGCCAGTGCGTGTACACCTGTGACTCCAGGCCGCGGGCAGGTCATTCTTGTCGTGGAAGACAACGCGTCGGTACGACGCTTGGCTGTCGTGCGACTAAGAGAGCTTGGGTACAAGACACTGGAAGCGGAAACAGGAGACGACGCCCTGGAATTGCTGAGGGAAATTGGGCAGGTGGATCTTTTGTTCACAGATATGGTCATGCCCGGCCAACTAGATGGATACCAGCTGGCAAAAGAGGCGCAATCACTCTATCCACAAATGAAGTTTTTGCTCACGTCAGGCTATTCAAAAGACATCGCCATCCGGCAAGAAGACAAAGAGCGTTTTCCTCTGCTGCATAAACCCTATCGGATGGCTGACCTGGCAGAACACCTCAAAAAGCTGCTATCTGATGACTAAACAACTTCGGCCGTAAAGGAGTAGCCAACTCCACGCACGGTTTTGATTAGCTTGGGATCGGTGGGATCGGCTTCAATCTTCTTACGTAATCGCGCAACTTGATTGTCAATCGTGCGATCCAGCGGCGCGTAAGACGCGCCTCCCAAAAACTCCATAAGTTGCTCGCGCGAGAGGATGCGTTTGGGGTGGTTTAGGAATACCATCAAGAGATTGAACTCTCCGGTAGTCATGGCGCAATCTTTTCCATCGGGTCCAGTCACTTCAAATTGGTCGGGGACCACTGACCACCCTTCAAACTTTATCTGCTTGCCGTCAGGGTCAGGGTTTTTGCAAGCGCTGACATGCGCTTCACTCTTAGCGCTGCGACGCAAAACGGCCTTGATGCGCGCTACCACTTCTCGAAGGTGAAATGGTTTGGAAATATAGTCATCCGCGCCGATCTCTAGTCCGACAACCTTGTCTAGAACATCGTCCTTGCTTGAGACCATAACAATCGGAATGTCAGATATCTTTTTGATTTCACGTGCTATTTCCAATCCATCATCTTCACCAAGACGCAAATCCAGCGTGACAAGGTCTGGCTGGTTCACGCGCACCATTCGCAATGTCGATGACGCGTCATAAGCCTCTAGCGTCTCGTACCCTTCATCACCAAAGCAGGTGCAAAGCAGCTTGCGGAGCTTTGGTTCGTCATCAACGACTAAGATGGTCTTTTTGGACATATTGCTGTCTGAACCGGAAATCGGCGGGTGAAATGCTTAATGTATGTTCGCGCCGTTAATTCTACCATTCAGTGCAGCAGGGGCAAGCAAGCAATACGGTTCAATATCGACGCAAGCACCAACTTTCCGCTTTATCGCGTCTTGTTTTGATTTGCGCAGTCTTTGCACACAGACGCGTAAAGCACGGCCTTTAGCCTCTCAGTCGAGATCGGCTGTTCGCACATAGCGCAGGTTCCATAATCGCCCTCTCTGATCCGTTTCAGAGCTTGTTGCAAAAGGCCCACCTCTTGCTGAGCGACCAGGCCAATACCTTCCAAAACCTCATCATCTTCCAGATCTATCGCCTGATCATTAAGGTCTTGCGGCTTCGGCGCATCAAGCTCGTCCTCGATCTGATGCAGCCGCACTCCCAATTCTTTGAGGCGCGCTTCAATTGCATTCTTGAAGTATTTGATATCTTCCATGCTATTCGCTCTGCACTTTGCATGTAGACACGCCAAGCAACCTGTAGAGCGGGCAAGACATGAAATACGCTGTTGCAACCAACACAAATCCTACGATGAGGGCCCCGGCCGATAGTACCGCACTGGACCAAATCGGCGGAAAATTTGCCAACGGGGCAAGGATCAGGACTATGCCCAGGACAAGCCTAATCAGGCTATCAATTCTTCCAACATTTCGTTTCATTGGGGTTTTCCTTTCTGCTGTTGCAACAGCCATTGAACGCTCATTTTGTGCAGTTCAGATGGCCTGCGCTGCGAATGCCAAAACGCATCAGATGCAGAAGCTTCAAATGCATCTGCTTCTCTTATATTAGATTGATCAAGACCATGAGTGGCCTGGGCAATGCCTTCTGCCGCTGCTGCAAAGACCATCGCACGGAAATCTCGTGATGTTGCCAACAAGAAGCGAAAGCCGTGTTGGCCAAGGCTGATCATGGCCGCATCAGTGACAGCGTTCAGGACAAGGTCCTGCGTGAACGAAGGCAAGAGAGCCGGGCTTTTGTTTTCGGCAACACAGTAGGTCTGTTCCAGAGACAAAACAGGCACGTCATTATCCGACAAAAACTGCATGAGGTTTATAGTACCAAAGCACAGAAAATGGACGTCGTCTTCGTCAAACTTGCTGCCAAGGTGCTGTGCTCCTTGGTAAAAGGTGCGGATTTGGGCGCATTCTGAGAAAGCAGTATGCTGCTTCGTTTGAAACGCTAACAAAGAAATGGGGGTGTCTATCGTCAATATTTCACTCGGCATCAGGAAGCTTTTGTGTTTCCAGAGTTTATGCCGAGGCGCAGGCTTCCAATTGAGATTGATCAAATGACAACGAGCGAAACGTCTTGTAGAAAGCTTTACACACGGAAAAAGGGAAACGTTTAACGTGCGATGTAGTAGGCAAAAAGACTGAACGCGAAGACAAGCAGAACTAGAACAGAATCCACCCCAACTTTGCCTATTTTGGGTTTGCGCCTGACGATCAGGCCGGAAAGATAAAGCGACGTCACAATTATCCCGAACCCTAGCGCAAGAGAAACGGTTTCAGAGGCTTCTCGCATAATAGGTCCTGATCGAAAAAGTACATCCGCTGGAAAAACCAAAACCAGCATGATGAGATTGCTGCCGAAGATGTTGGAAATGGCCATTGTGTAAGCGCCAAGACGGACCGCAGCGATGCTTGTGGTCAGTTCCGGTAGCGATGTAGCACCCGCCAGCAGTGTGACACCGATGAAGCTCGCGCCAAGTCCGGACTGAACTGCGAGCCGTTCTGCAAATAAGACAAGCAGAAGGCCAAAAACCAAGATCGCTATGCATGCTAGCGCTGTCTGCAAAAGCAAAGCTGATGAGCGTGTGCTGGCCAGAAGAGAGGGTGCAGGAAAACCGGACAACTCCTGCTCTGGCAGATCGATAGGAACCCAATCGCTGGCGTTGTCGTAGCGCCGCAAAAGCCAGATAGACCCACAGTAGAAAACTGCAATCACGAAACTTCCCAAACCAATCCCCGAAATCGCCAAAGGCTCAT
>JBCAZO010000153.1:0-6200 GCA_038532975.1 Pseudomonadota bacterium | reverse complement strand
GGATCCTTGGCGCGTAGCCCAGGATCCCGCTGCGCTGCGCAAGGTGCGGCTGGCGCGACAGGACGGCTACATTGAGCGCCTCAACGAGACCGCGCACGATTGGCTGCCCCATGTGCGCCGCTTGCGCCCCGATATGGCTTGGGAAGACGTGCTGCGGATCATCAATAGCCCCCTGCCCCACGACCGCCGCTGGACCCAAAACCGCCTGCTCCGCGCCGTGAAGGCCTATGTCCGGGACGGATTTCTCCCCGATGAAGTGCTTGGCCGCGCCGGCCGCCGCGAAACCGATGACCGCCTGCCGGCCATCGTCGCAGCGATCAAAGGCGCGGACCCCGAAATCACGCTGCAGGCGATCTGCGATCGGCTAGAGTCGATGCGCGAACGGACCCCTCGAGGTCGTGCCAGCTGGCAGCCGTCTTCGGTCAAAATGTTGCTCGAACGAGCGGAGCGGCTTGGCCTAATTTCATCAGAATCGGCTCACTCCCAACTGTAACTAGCAGAGGCTCAAACAGCTGAATCTATCGCTCTAAACACCGTCAGAAGGTCAATTGTGCCATTGGTTGCATGGGTTTAGCCAATACCATCCAAACAATCCCCATGAATGGCTTGAAGCACGGTCTTTTGGATTTATCACCATAAAATCAACAACTTGCAGTTATCTTGATGTGACTGTACGTATTGGTGCTGTGGATAACTTTCACACTACATCTAGATTCTTCTTGCCGGACTCACTTGATCGTGGCATTCCCATTCTGACGGTAAAACGCGTCAGTCGCGCTGTACACCGTCAGAATGACCAAGAGCCTCAACAGAGGCCGAGAGTGGGCGGCAGGACATGGATGATCGTAACGTTGGATACGCGCAAGGCATAGGCTCTTCCGACATCGGAGCATTTGCCGACAATCTGGCTGAATCTTTGGATCGCCAGATGAAGATCGCTTTCGAGCCCGAAGAACGAAAGTCCCTGCGCCGATTCAGTTCTACCGAAGTTGCCAGCCTCCTGCGCGTTAGCACATCTAACCTGCGCAACCGGCACAAGGACGGCAGCTTCCCGGAAGTTCATACAGACAACCGCGGACACCGGTTCTACACAGCCCAAGAGATCGATAAGCTGCGCGACATTCTGGGGCGCACCGGAAAGAACGCAGAAAGCTACCGCCCCGGTCGACGTGAAGGCGATCGTCTCCAGGTGATATCTGTCGTCAATTTCAAAGGCGGATCGTCAAAAACAACAGCAACGATCCATCTTGCACAACGGTATGCTTTGCGAGGTTACCGAGTGTTGGTCTTGGATCTCGATCCGCAGGCAAGTTTGACCACCTTTTTCGGCTTTCGGCCAGAGCTCGAGTTCGCCGAAGGCGGCACAATCTATGATGCCCTGAGATATGAGGAACAAGTTCCGCTCTCAGCCGTCATCCAAAAAACCTACTTCCATAAGCTCGATATGGTCCCAGCGGGCCTGATGCTCTCGGAATACGAAACTGAGACGGCAAACGCCCTCGCCCGCCGGGTGCAACCCATATTTGCGGAGCGTCTTGCCTTAGCGCTTGAGGAAGTAGAGGCGAATTACGACATCGTTCTGATCGACTGCCCACCTCAACTTGGCTTTCTGACCCTAACGGCGTTGGCAGCCTCGACGGGACTCCTAGTAACGGTCGTGCCTGGCATGCTCGACATTGCTTCAATGAGCCAGTTCCTGAAACTTGCTTCGGAAACGGTAAAGGCTGTCGAAGAAGCCATTGGCAGGCGCGTTACATGGGACTTCGTAAAGTTCTTGATCACGAGATACGAGCCGTCGGACGGGCCTCAGACCCAGATGGCGGGCTACCTGAGATCGATCTTGGCCGGACAGGTCATGACTGAGCCAATGCTGAAATCTACAGCAATCTCGGACGCCGGTATGACCCAGCAAACCGTCTACGAAGTTGATCCGAGCCAATTCATTAGAAAAACGATTGATCGCGCTCTGACCAGCGTGAATGGCGTTGGAGATGAGTTGGAACAGACAATCCAAATGGCATGGGGGCGTCGCTGATGGCCCGAAATATCTTCAATCAGCCTCCAAAGGACGAGAAGGAGAGCGCGGCCCCCTCCCCTACCCCGCCAAAAGCAGCAAAACTGCCAGGATCTGTTGGCGGATTGCGCGACTCTTTGCGCGAGATTACCGCGAATTCGATCCGTGACATCGAGCCCGATCAGATTGACATGGATGGTCTGCGCGATCGGTTGGTGCTGGAGGATTCCAGTATTGATGAGTTGGCCGAAAGCATTCGCAAGCATGGGCAACAAGTACCAATTATGGTCCGTCCATCAGCGCAACCGGACAGATACCGTATCATCTACGGACGACGCAGGCTCGCAGCGATCCGCATGGTCGGCGGAACGGTCAAGGCGATCGTTCGAAGCCTGGATGACGACGCATCTCTGATCGCACAGGGCCAAGAGAACAACCTCCGACTAGACCCGTCTTTCATTGAGAAATCTCTTTTTATCAAAGAGATGCAGGAATCAGGTTACAAGCCAAACGTCATTCAGGATGCTCTCGGCTTGACACGGCAGGGCGTGTCCAATCATCGCGTCGTCATAGAGCAACTGCCAGAAGGGCTTGTACAGCTGATCGGGCCGGCACATGGCATCGGACGACGGCAATGGGGTGACCTGGCCGCTTTGTCGAAAAAGATAGATCTGGTGAACACAGCCAAAGAGGTGATCGCCGCCCTGCCCGACGACACTCCAAGCGCGGATAAGTTTCAGGCAGTCTACTCGGCTTGCTCGAACAAGGCGCGTAGCGACAAGAAGCAAGCCAACCGCAGCCTAACGTCCGTTGTCAAAGATGGGGACGGTAGCTCTGTGGGAACGCTGACAGTCGACCAGAAAACGATCGCTATCAAGATCACCAAGAAGGACAACCCAGAATTCGGCCAATGGATCGAAGAGCGCGCGGAGGCAGCGCTTTTGAAGCTCTTCGAACAGTGGCGGAATGAGAGCGGCTCTGGGTCCTAAGCCCCGAGCCACACAGAGTAACTCGAGCAGAGGAGAAAAGCGAAGACCAGAAAGAAAAGAGCCCCCCAAAGTTTCCCCTGGAGAGCCCTCATCATTCGATTAGCACTCATGATGTAGCAACCTCCAGCAAACCGGTCAAGAGTCACCGATTCGGTGGACGGGTTTTTATTGCCTTTTTCTGAGCGAAATCTCGGGAAGAGACTGGGAAGTTGTGGGCCGAACGGTCGTCGTGAAGAAACCATGGCATTTACAAAACTATCGATCAGAACCGCTGATGCTGATGCATCACGCGGCTCAATTTCTGCGGCTGAAACCGACATCTGGACCATCTTCAGGGCACTAAGAGATGCACGTAGCGTATTCGGTCTGCGTCCTGGCCATATCCAAACACTTCAAGCCATGCTCAGTTTCTTGAAGCCCGGCCATGGCGAAACGGTTTTCGCGTCCAACGACTCGATTTGCCAGCGCGTCGGCGGAATCGACGAACGGACACTCCGCAGGCACATCAACCGCTTCGTCGAACTCGGGTTCATCAAACGCAATGACAGCTCGAACAGAAAGCGCTACCGCGTTCGCTCATCCAGCGGGGAATGCATCAGCTATGGACTGTCTCTAACCCCCCTCCTCCAACGTGCGAGCGAGCTTATCGCCATCGCACATGAGATGGAAAATAACCGGCGGGATCGGATATTTGTCCGCAAACAGATCCTGACAAAGCTCGCCCATTTGGAAGAGCATGATCCCAGCAACACATTCATCAACCACGCACGGAGAGCTCTACGCAGGAAGCTGAGCCTTACCGAATACCACGCGCTGCTCGCCGACACGGACAAAGAATGCCAGACTTTGTATACCCCAGATAACCCACCAGAAACTGTGGAGTTGCCCGCCAATGACGGACAAACTGTCCGGCACCAATCTATGTCTGAAGAAGAAAAAAAAGATTTAGATAGCAACACAGGCAATGAAGCTCTGAAACCAGACTTGCTAACCTCAGTCTGCGATCAAGCGACATCGTTCTCCACAGAGAGACTTAGAGACTGGTTGGACATTGAAAACCATGCTCGAACTCTTGCACCCATGATGGGGATTCACCCAGAAACATTTGAGAAAGCCAAGAATGCAGTAGGAGCTCAGAAAGCGTCATGCGCGATCTTCATCATGCTACAACTTGGACAACGCATCAGGGATTTTGGAGCGTACTTTCACAGTATCACCTTGGGCCAACGTCAAGACCAGTTTGATCCAGTGGCTTTGATCAAGCGTCTATCCAAAACTGCTATGCAAACCGCCTAGTGTCCACCGCGGTGGACGTCTGGCCATCAACTAGTCCAATGACGCGCGGTCTCGCCACATGCATCAAAGCGACAGAGCCAAATTCCACTAGGGCGATACTACACAGTCAATCCATGTACCTCCGACCCGCCGATGTCCACCGCGGTGGACAGATCCGGCACCAAGTCTCACAACTCACATGCGCGACAGCCGCTTTTCGTCATCCACCACTTCCAAAGAACCCTTGTTGGCAGTCCAGGCCCACAGGACGATGTTGAAGTCCGTTGATGACGCACCCTTCGCAAAGCTTTGGATCAGAAGCCCCGCAAACCGATCTGCTATAAGGGCGCGTGCTAGCTCCTGTGTCGGTACCAATTGGCCATCGAGCATCTTCATGCGCCATGCAGAGTCGGCAAGCATCGCCTCGGTCACACCATACCGTTCGAGCTTGTCCTGATCGCGGGTATCGAAAATAGGCCCAAGGTCGGCTTTGTAGGACACCAGGATCGTGGGTTGCAGGCTGCCTACCTGGTTGGCTTCTCTAAGAGCGGTCGCGGGATCCAGCGAGGTGTAGAGGGCAGGGGTGCCCTTGGCGTTAAAGCGCCCTCCATAGAGTTCAGCGCCTCGTCCGGACAGAGGTTCACGCGCATAGACCGGGTTCAGGGCGCGATAGAGTGGCCCTGTGTAGCGTCCATCTTTCAGCGGCATCAGGCAAAGACGCCCGCATCGACCGCATCGATGTATTCCAGAACTTGCTGAGCTTTGCCTTCCTGCACCAGCTGCATGGCTGTCCGGCCATCAAAGCCGGGCAGGGGCTCTGACCGGTACCATGCATAGGCCATCAGTTCCGAGCCGAAGCGGGGCTCAACTTTGTTCAGCACCTCTACCAATTCGCGCAGGCGGCGCTGCGTCTTGTCCGAACCGATGCGGGCTCGCCTCTGCAACGCGTCTTTGCCCAAGCCGACGGTCAATGCGATCTCTTCTGCTGATGTGCGTAGCACCGCGGCGATCTTGCGCGGTTCGAATTGCCCAGCTTCAGCAAAGTTCGTGATGTGCATGATCTATGCTCCTACGGTGATACTGACGGTATATAGCGGCAACATCGCTGAAATTCAAGCTGACAGGAGGCGCTGCGCCTTCGTTTCCCGTGCTTATCCGTAACGCTGCAGTGCTCTGAACGAAGCAAATCCTGATCTTTGGGCCTGAGAGGTCACCGTTGGAGCGCTTTTGCCGATCGAGAACGTCAGATAAGCTATTGATAATATGAGAAAGACTGCAGCAGTCGGGCCGGAGTTGCCGATATGGCTTGCCGATCTTGGATCGAAACCGCCACTTACTGCATGCCGTCACTGGGGTCCGCGGTGGTGTCGGACCCTCGGCCGTTACCCCGGACCAGTTGGCTGCTGAAAAGTAAAAGATGCCGTAATGGGGCTTTCGGCGAATCGAGCACGTTTCGCTTGTTTGTCAGCATGATCTGAAGTGCCGTTGCCCTTGATGCGCCTGCAGCGCGTCTACGAGGTCGTATGTTTCCATGCGCCTCAATTCCTAAGAATAGAAGGGCAACGACATGAATGTATTTATCGGATTGGATGTATCTCTGGCAAGCACGGCGATTTGTGTGCTGGGGCCGCAAGGGAAGGTTGTTGAGGAGTTGGAGGCAGCCAGCGAGCCTGAAGCGCTGGTGCGTGCGATGGCGTCATTGCCGTACGCGGTCGACGCGATCGGGCTCGAAGCCGGACCACTGTCCCAATGGCTGAGCAAGGGCATCGAAGAGGCCGGATTTGACGTGGTCTTGATGGAAACGCGATTGGTGAAGGCCGCCTTGAAAGCCATGCCTATCAAGACCGATAGGCGCGATGCCCAGGGATTTGCGGTGCACGGGCCTGTACCAACCCATTTGCAACAATCGAGCAATTCCCTGG
>JBCAZO010000152.1:0-6209 GCA_038532975.1 Pseudomonadota bacterium | reverse complement strand
TTGTTAAAGTTTAGATTTTGATGAAACCAGCCTGCTCTAAGGCAAAAAGCAAAATGCCCCGCTGTTTCCAGCAGGGCATTTCATAGTCTCAAACGCTAAAACAGTACTTACTCTTCGCGGCTCTCCGGCGTTTCGACAAACGTATCGAACGCATCGCCACCGACGATATCGTCAATCGGGGCGGCCAGAGCGGCGGCCGCTTCGGCCTCTTCGCGGCGCGCCTCGATCACCACGTTGTCACGCTGCTGCGCGATCTGGCGCATCTGAAGCGTCGCGCCACCCGTGCCCGCCGGAATCAGACGGCCAACGATGACGTTTTCCTTCAGACCGACAAGCTTGTCGCGTTTGCCCTGCACCGAAGCTTCGGTCAGAACACGCGTGGTCTCCTGGAAGGATGCCGCCGAGATGAACGAGCGTGTCTGCAGGCTGGCCTTGGTGATCCCAAGCAGGATCGGCTCACCTTGTGCCGGACGTTTGCCGCGTTCGATCGCCTTTTCATTGGCGGCGTCAAACTCGGCCTTGTCCACATGCTCGCCTTTCAGAAGTGTGGTTTCACCAGAATCCTGAATCTCCCACTTCTGCAGCATCTGGCGAACAACGACTTCGATATGCTTGTCGTTGATCTTCACACCCTGCAGGCGATAAACGTCCTGAACCTCATCGATCATGTAGTCAGCCAGCGCCTCAACACCCATGATGCTGAGGATGTCATGTGGTGCCGGATTGCCGTCCATGATGTAGTCGCCCTTCTGGACATAATCACCTTCCTGAACCGGAATGTGCTTGCCCTTGGGCACCATGTATTCGATAGGTTCCAAACTCTCATCGGCGGGTTCAATGCTGATCCGGCGCTTGTTCTTGTAGTCGCGACCGTAGCGGACATACCCGTCGATCTCGGCAATGATGGCGTGATCTTTGGGGCGACGCGCCTCAAAGAGTTCGGCCACCCGCGGCAGACCCCCGGTGATGTCCTTGGTCTTAGCGCCTTCGCGAGGAATACGCGCCACGACGTCACCAGCATGCACCTCCTGGCCTTCCTCAATCGACAGGATCGCATCCACCGACATCGGATAGGTCACCGGGTTGCCCGCATCATTGCGAACCGGCTCGCCATCCTTATCTACGATCAAAATCTCAGGCTTGAGTTCATTGCCCTTAGGTGCAGCACGCCAGTCGGTCACGATTTTCTGGGTCATGCCGGTGGCATCATCCGTCACATCACGCACCGCGATACCAGAGACCAGATCGACAAACTTCGCCGTCCCGCTCTTCTCGGCCAGAATTGGCAGCGTGTAGGGGTCCCACTCAAAGAGCTTGTCGCCCCGCGCAATCTTGTCGCCATCCTTGGTAAAGAGCTTGGTGCCATAGCCAACCTTGTGGCTGGCCAATTCGACATCCTTGTCGCTCATGATCAACAGCTTCATGTTGCGGCCCATGACGAGGGTTTCGCCATTGGCGTTCTCAAGTGTCTGCGCGTTCTCAAAGACGACCTTACCGGCCTGGCTTGCTTCGAGGAAGGATTGCTGGCCACCCTGAGCCACACCGCCGATGTGGAAGGTCCGCATCGTCAGCTGCGTGCCAGGCTCACCGATGGATTGGGCCGCAATGATCCCCACTGCTTCACCGGTGTTGACCATCGTACCGCGCGCCAAATCACGGCCATAGCACATCGCGCACACACCATCCTCACTTTCGCAAGTCAGAGGCGAGCGAATACGGGCCGTTTGCACGCCTGCATCCTCAATAGCATCGGCTGTGCGTTCATCAATGAGTTGCCCATTGGCCACAAGAACGTCACCGGTGCCAGGATGCACAATATCCTCAGCCGATACACGGCCCAGAATACGCTCTGACAAGGAGGCGACGACTTCACCATCATTAACAGCAGGTTCTGCCGTGATCGCGCGGTCAGTGCCGCAATCATGCTCGCGCACGATGCAATCCTGCGCTACGTCCACCAGACGACGGGTCAAGTAGCCCGAGTTCGCCGTTTTCAGAGCGGTGTCCGACAGACCTTTCCGCGCACCGTGGGTCGAGTTGAAGTACTCAAGAACCGTCAGGCCCTCTTTAAAGTTCGAGATGATCGGCGTTTCGATGATATCGCCGTTTGGCTTGGCCATCAGACCACGCATGCCACCCAGCTGTTTCATCTGCGTGACCGAGCCCCGCGCACCGGAGTGCGCCATCATGTAGACGGAGTTGGGTTCCTGCACGGCCCCAGCATCGTCTTTCACGTCGGCCGAAATTGTACCCATCATCGCATCAGTGACCTGATCGTTACATTTCGACCAGGCATCGACCACTTTGTTGTACTTCTCACCCTGGGTGATCAGGCCGTCCATATACTGCTGTTCAAAACCCTTCACTTGGTCACGGGTTTCTTCAACAATTGTCCATTTGTCATCGGGGATCACCATGTCGTCCTTGCCAAAGGAAATGCCCGCACGGAACGCTTCTTTAAAGCCCATGGACATGATCTGGTCACAGAAGATAACGCTCTCTTTCTGACCACAATAGCGATAGACCGTGTCGATCACCTGCTGCACTTCTTTCTTGCGCAACAGCTTATTAGCCAGCTCAAACGGTGCCTTGGCATTGAGCGGCAAGAGAGACCCGATCCGAACACGGCCCGGCGTGGTCTCGAACCGCATCATCACCTCATTGCCTTCCTCATCAATCTGAGGAATACGCGCAGTGATCTTGGCATGCAGATGAACTTCACCCGCATCCAATGCGTGCTGCACCTCTTCGATGGAGGCAAAGGTCATGCCCTCACCTTTCATGCCTTCCCGCATGATGGAGGTGTAGTAGAGGCCCAGAACCATGTCCTGCGACGGAACAATGATTGGTGCACCGTTTGCAGGCGACAGAACGTTGTTCGTTGACATCATCAGCACACGTGCTTCTAGCTGCGCCTCTAGGCTCAGTGGCACGTGAACAGCCATCTGGTCGCCATCAAAGTCCGCGTTAAAGGCCGAGCAGACCAGCGGGTGAAGCTGAATGGCCTTCCCTTCAATCAGTACAGGCTCAAACGCCTGAATGCCCAAGCGGTGAAGTGTCGGCGCACGGTTCAAAAGAACCGGATGCTCGCGGATCACCTCGTCGAGGATATCCCAAACTTCAGGACGCTCTTTCTCAACGAGCTTCTTGGCTTGTTTCACAGTCGAGGACAGCCCTTTGGCCTCCAACCGGCTGTAAATAAACGGCTTAAACAATTCCAACGCCATCTTCTTGGGCAAACCACATTGATGCAGCTTCAGCTCGGGCCCGGTCACAATCACCGACCGGCCCGAGAAGTCGACGCGCTTACCCAGAAGGTTCTGACGGAAACGGCCCTGCTTGCCTTTCAGCATGTCAGACAGCGATTTCAGCGGACGCTTGTTGGCACCCGTGATCACGCGACCCCGGCGGCCGTTGTCAAAGAGGGCATCGACCGATTCCTGCAACATCCGCTTTTCGTTCCGGACGATGATGTCCGGCGCGCGCAACTCGATGAGCCGCTTCAGGCGGTTGTTCCGGTTAATAACCCGACGATAGAGATCATTGAGGTCCGAGGTCGCAAAACGGCCCCCATCCAGCGGCACCAGCGGACGCAACTCCGGCGGAATGACCGGAACAACGGTCATTACCATCCATTCCGGGCGGTTGCCGGACTCGATGAACGACTCCACGACCTTCAGACGCTTGATGATCTTCTTGGGTTTCAATTCACCCGTGGCTTCCGCAAGATCGGCACGCAGCTGTTCGGCTTCCGCCTCAAGATCGATATTGGCCAGCATTTCGCGAATGGCTTCGGCGCCGATATTGGCGGTGAACGCATCCATGCCATAGGCGTCCTGCGCGTCCATGAACTCTTCTTCCGAGAGCATCTGACCATAGGTCAGGTCCGTTAGGCCCGGCTCAATGACCACGTAGTTTTCGAAATAGAGCACACGTTCCAGATCGCGCAGCGTCATGTCCAGCATGAGACCGATGCGCGACGGCAGCGACTTCAAAAACCAGATATGCGCGCAAGGTGCGGCCAACTCGATATGGCCCATCCGCTCACGACGGACCTTTTGCAGCGTGACTTCCACGCCGCATTTCTCGCAGACAACGCCGCGATACTTCATGCGCTTGTATTTGCCGCACAGGCATTCGTAATCCTTGATCGGGCCAAAGATACGCGCACAAAAAAGCCCGTCACGTTCAGGCTTGAACGTCCGGTAGTTGATCGTCTCGGGCTTTTTAATCTCACCGTAGGACCAGCTCAGAATACGCTCTGGCGAGGCAAGTGAGACCTTGATTTCGTCAAACACCTTCGCGGGCGCGTTGGGGTTGAACGGGTTGTTTGTCAGTTCCTGGTTCATTTGAGAATCCTTCAATCAGGTGCAGAGGGGAAAAGGGGATTGGGCGGCGGTTACTCCGCCGCAATGTCCCCTTCTTCATCCTCCTCCGCATCCAGGAGTTCCATGTTCAGGCCGAGGCCACGGACTTCTTTGACGAGAACGTTAAAGCTCTCTGGCACACCGGCCTCAAAGTTGTCCTCGCCCTTGACGATGCTTTCATAGACTTTGGTCCGGCCTGCCACGTCATCCGACTTGACGGTGAGCATTTCCTGAAGAGTGTAGGCTGCGCCATACGCTTCGAGTGCCCAGACTTCCATCTCACCGAACCGCTGACCACCGAACTGCGCTTTACCCCCCAGCGGCTGCTGGGTGACAAGGCTGTAAGGCCCGGTCGAACGCGCGTGGATCTTGTCATCCACAAGGTGATGCAGCTTGAGCAGGTATTTGACACCCACGGTAACGGGGCGGGCAAACTGCTCGCCTGTGCGGCCATCATACAGGATCGACTGACCACTTTGATCAAAGCCCGCACGCTGCAACGCGTCGTTCACATCGGCCTCTTTGGCACCGTCAAACACCGGCGTTGCAATTGGCACACCGCGGGTCACATTGCCCGCCGCCTCGATAAGTGATTCCTCATCCATCTTGGCGATGCCTTCGTCATAGACATCGTCGCCATAGGCATGATGCATCGCCTCGCGCACCGGTGTCAGATCACCGGTCCGGCGATAGTCCTGCAAGGCCTCGTCAATCTTGATGCCCAGACCGCGCGCGGCCCAGCCCATGTGGGTTTCAAGGATCTGCCCCACATTCATCCGCGACGGCACACCCAGAGGGTTCAAACAGAAGTCAACCGGCGTCCCATCGGCAAGGAACGGCATGTCTTCCATTGGAACAACCTTGGAAATCACACCCTTGTTGCCGTGACGGCCCGCCATCTTGTCGCCCGGCTGCAGCTTGCGCTTCACCGCGATAAAGACTTTGACCATCTTCATCACACCCGGCGGAAGGTCATCGCCACGCCGCACCTTCTCGACTTTATCTTCGAAACGGGCATCCAGAGTACGCTTCTGCGCCTCATATTGCTCGTTCAGGGCCTCGACGATCTGGGCGTCCTTCTCGTCCTTGAGCGCCAGCTGCCACCACTGACCGCGGCTCAGCGTTTCCAGCAGATCCTCGGTGATCTCCGAGTTCGCCTTGACGCCTTTCGGGCCTTTGACGGCCACTTTGCCCATGATGAGCGACTTCAGACGCGCATAGATGTTACGATCCAGGATTGCCAATTCGTCGTCCCGGTCACGCGCCAGACGCTCGACCTCTTCACGCTCGATCTGCAGCGCACGCTCGTCTTTTTCCACACCATGGCGGTTAAAGACGCGCACTTCCACAACCGTGCCATAGTCGCCCGGCTTCACCCGAAGCGAGGTGTCGCGCACGTCGCTGGCCTTCTCACCGAAGATGGCGCGCAGAAGTTTTTCTTCTGGCGTCATCGGGCTTTCACCCTTGGGTGTGATTTTGCCCACGAGGATATCGCCCGGCTCGACGTCAGCACCAATATAGACAATGCCCGCCTCGTCGAGGTTGCGCAGAGCTTCCTCGCCGACGTTCGGGATGTCACGCGTGATCTCTTCCGGACCCAGCTTGGTGTCACGGGCGGCGACCTCGAATTCCTCGATATGGATCGAGGTAAAGACGTCATCGCGCGCAACACGCTCGGAAATCAGGATCGAGTCCTCGAAGTTGTAGCCGTTCCACGGCATGAACGCGACGAGCACGTTCTTGCCCAGCGCCAGTTCGCCCAGATCGGTTGACGGACCATCGGCGATCACTTCGCCTTTCTGCACCGTGTCGCCCACCTTCACCAGCGGCTGCTGGTTGATA
>JBCAZO010000151.1:0-6227 GCA_038532975.1 Pseudomonadota bacterium | reverse complement strand
TGGATCAGGGGCTGCCCGCGAACCGCGAGATCGCGTCGGCCAAGGTTTATGCCAGCGAAATGCTGGCGCGGGTGACGGATGCGACACTGCAGATCTTTGGCGGCATGGGGCTGATGGATGACTTTCCGATTGAACGCTTCTGGCGCGATGCGCGGGTGGAACGGATCTGGGATGGCACATCAGAGATTCAGCGCCATATCATCAGCCGTGAACTTTTGCGACCGCTGGGGGCATGAGACTTTAATGCCTTCGGCGAGGATATTTCCGGCAAAAAGAAAGGAGGGTGCGACCAAGCAGACCCTCCTGAAAAAAGGTGTCACCTTTCTCCTTGCACGGTCATCGGCGTCCCCGCCTGTACCGCCGCATCACTCTGCGGCTGATGGGTTAAGAAAGTCTTTCTTTTTGCTGCAAATATCCCCGCCGGAGGCAAAATACTCTTTGGTTCAAGGATCAGGCCATGCGTGACCTGAGCCGCCTCTTCCAACCCAAATCCATTGCCGTTATCGGCGGCGGGGCATGGTGCGTGAGCGTTGTGCAACAGTGCCTGAAGATGGGGTTTGGTGGGCCAGTTTGGCCGGTGCATCCCAAAAAGGCCGAAATGGCAGGCGTGCCAGCCTATCCAGACGTCGCCGCCCTGCCTGGTGTGCCGGATGCAGTGTTCATCGGGGTTAACCGCAATCTGACCATCGATATGGTCCGGACCTTGCGCGAGATGGGTGCCGGAGGTGCCGTGTGTTTTGCCTCGGGCTTTCGCGAAGCGCAGGCAGAGATGGGGGATGGCGCGGATTTGCAGGCGGCCTTGCTGGACGCGGCAGGGGAGATGGCTATCCTCGGGCCAAATTGTTATGGGTTCATCAATTACCTGGATGGCGCGCTGCTGTGGCCTGACCAGCATGGCGGCAGGCCTGTCGAGAACGGCGTGGCCATCGTGATGCAAAGCTCAAACATAGCGATCAACGTGACCATGCAGGCGCGTGCCCTGCCGCTGGCTTATGTGGCCACGGCGGGCAATCAGGCGCAGACCGGGTTGTCAGAGATCGGACTGGCGTTGTTGCGCGACCCTCGTGTGACCACGCTGGGGCTGCATATCGAAGGTATTGGCGATCTGGGTGCGTTTGAGGCGCTGGCGGCAGAGGCGCGCGGTCTTGGCAAACGCATCGTGGCGCTCAAGGCCGGGAAATCCGCACAGGCACAGACGGCGGCGGTATCGCATACCGCGTCGCTGGCAGGCAGTGATGCGGGCGCGCGCGCTTTGCTCAAACGCCTTGGCATTGCGCAGGTGGAAAGCCTCCCTGCTTTGCTGGAAACGTTGAAGCTCTTGCATTTTACTGGGCCTCTGGCCTCTAGCCGGGTGGTGTCGATGTCCTGTTCAGGCGGCGAGGCAAGCCTGATGGCCGACAGTGCAGAGGGACGGGACATAGCTTTTCCTGCATTGTCACAGGCACAGGTTGCGCGCCTGCGTGAGGCGCTCGGCCCAATGGTGGCTTTGTCTAACCCATTGGATTACCACACCTTCATCTGGAATGACGCGCCGCGCATGGCCGAGGTTTTTGCGGCAATGCTCGAAGGCGAGGCTGATATTGGCTGTATCATTGTCGATTTCCCGCGCGCAGACCTTTGTGATCCAAGCGCCTGGGGCTGCGTGATAGAGGCCGGTGCGATGGTGATGCAAAAGGTGGGCAAACCCCTGGCTTTGGTGGCCACCCTGCCAGAGGCCATGCCAGAGGATGTAGCCAGACGCGTGATTGCAGGCGGGATGATTCCGATGCACGGTCTGCATGATGCACTGAGTGCCGTTGAGGCGGCCAGCAGGTCAGAGGCGACGGAGCCATTGCCTGTTTTGCGACCCGGTGCGCCGTTTGACCCAGGCCTGCTTTCTGAGTCTCAAGCTAAGACTGCATTGGCATCATATGGTCTTGTCATTCCAAGTGCACTTACGGCCAAAACACCCGCAGAGGCAGCCGCCGCCTGCGACCAGCTGACATTTCCGGTCGTGCTCAAAGGCACAGGTGTGGCGCATAAGACCGAAGCGGGACTGGTGGCGCTGAACCTGGCCACGTCCGAGGCGGTCGAGAAAGCCGCTGCAGATATGTGTTGCGACGGGTTTCTCGTTGAAGAGATGGCCACAGGTGGTGTTGCTGAGCTTTTAATTGGCGTACTGCGGGATCCGGCGCATGGTTTTGTCTTGACGCTTGGCGCCGGAGGCACACTGACGGAGATCCTTTCAGATACCGTGTCGCTTTTGCTTCCGGTGACAGCGCATGAAATTGTGGACGCCCTGCAAACCCTGCGCATTGCGCCGATCCTGAACGGCTATCGTGGCAAGGTGGGATGTGATCTGAACACGGTTGCACAAGCGGTACTGGCCGTGCAGGACTATGTGACCGACCATGCGGCACAGTTAGAGGAAGTGGAGATTAATCCGCTAATCTGCATGCAAACAGAGGCCATAGCGGTGGACGCATTGATCAGAATTGGAGAGACATCATGACAGATGACCCGGTCAAGACCGAAAGACGCGGGCATATTCTGGAGGTCACGCTAGATCGCCCCAAGGCCAATGCAATAGACCTGAAGACCAGCCGCATCATGGGTGAGGTGTTTCGCGACTTTCGCGATGACCCGGACCTGAGGGTGGCCATCATCACCGGGGCAGGCCAGAAATTTTTCTGCCCTGGATGGGATTTGAAGGCTGCCGCTGACGGTGACGCGGTGGACGGCGATTATGGTGTCGGCGGCTTTGGCGGCTTGCAGGAACTGCGAGCGATGAACAAGCCGGTGATTGCCGCTGTGAATGGAATTTGCTGTGGCGGGGGGCTTGAATGGGCACTGTCCGCAGATATCATTCTGGCCGCCGACCATGCACAGTTTGCCCTCCCGGAAATCCGGTCTGGCACCGTGGCGGATGCGGCTTCGGTGAAGCTTCCCAAGCGTATTCCCTATCACATCGCCATGGAGATGCTTTTGACCGGGCGCTGGATTGATGCCGATGAAGCGGCGCGGTGGGGGATGATCAATCAGATCCACCCCGGTGATGAATTAATGGACAAGGCGCGCGAAATGGCCAGTCATTTGGCCTCTGGTCCGCCTCTGGTCTATGCGGCGATCAAGGAAATTGTGCGCGAGGCCGAGGCGATGACCTTTCAGCAGGCCATGAATCAGATCACCAAGCGCCAGTTTGGCACAGTGGATGTGCTTTACGACAGCGAGGATCAACTTGAGGGCGCCAAGGCCTTTGCCGAAAAACGTGATCCGGTCTGGAAGGGCAAATAGGTGCAGGACAAGGCCAAACCCGGAGAGGCGGCACGCCGCAAGGTTTTGGGCGATGCGCATGTAGACCGAGCCGAGGCCAGCACGACAGGTTTCGACGCGCCCTTTCAAGAGCTTATCACCGAAGGGGCTTGGGGCACGGTCTGGGCCAGTGATCACCTGAGCCTGCGCGAGCGGTCAATGTTGACACTGGCCTTGCTGGCGGCGCAGGGCATGGATGACGAATTCGCCATGCATTTGCGTGCCACGGCCAATACCGGAGCCAGTCCGGAGGATGTGCGCGAGGCTTTGATGCATGTGGCGATCTATGCCGGGGTGCCACGAGCCAATCATGCGCTGAAGCTGGCCAAATCCGTTTATGCCGACATGGGCGTCGAGATATGAGCGGGTATCGCGCACGTGACTGGCGCCTTCAGCCCCCGGCGCTCACGCCTGCCTACAAAACCACGCGTCTGCGCGCCCCATCGACCCCTTTGGTGCAAATGCCGGAGGAGTGCGCCCCTGAAACTGGCCCTGTTTTTGGGCATGGCGATCTTGGGCCGTTGGATCATGATTTATTGCAAAACTATGCGGGTGACGGTGCGCCGATTGGCGAACGGATCCTACTGCATGGACATGTGATGGATCAGGATGCGCGACCGGTGCCCGGTACGCTGATCGAGATATGGCAGGCAAATGCCGGCGGGCGATATCGACATCGCAATGATAATTATCTCGCGCCGCTTGACCCCAATTTCGGCGGTTGCGGACGCACGCTGAGCGATGACAAAGGACACTACCGATTTCACACGCTGCGCCCCGGCCCCTATCCTTGGCCCAATTCCAAGAACAGTTGGCGACCGGCGCACATCCATGTCTCGATCATGGGATTGGGGTTTCCCCAAAGGCTGATTACCCAGCTTTATTTTGAAGGCGACCCTCTGGTGGCGCTTTGCCCGATTGTGCAAGCCATCCCGGACAAAAGCGCGATTGACCGTTTGGTGGCACGGCTTGATCTGGAGGCAGCCACACCGTTTGATTGCCTTGCCTACCGGTTTGACATCGTGCTGCGCGGGTCGCGCGCGACGGTGTTTGAGAACAAGCCGGAAGGGATGTGAGCATGGCCAAGACCCCCTTGCCAGAGACCGCCTCACAGACGGCCGGGCCATATGTGCATATCGGTTTGGCACCCAAGGTCGCTGGGTTGGAGCGCCCGTTGCCAACGCTAGGCTCCGAGATCGCGGGCCCGGACGTGCCGGGTGCACGGATCACGCTGGAAGGGTGTGTTTTTGACGGGGATGGCAAACCTGTGACAGATGCAATGATTGAACTCTGGCAAGCCGATGCGCGTGGTCGATTTGCAGGATCAGACGGGTGTGCCTCGGGGTTTCAAGGCTGGGGACGCGAAGCAGCGGATTTTATGACCGGGCTGTGGCGGTTTGAGACGATCAAGCCGGGGAGCGTTGGGGCTCAAGCGCCGCATTTAGCGATCTGGATCGTAGCGCGCGGGATCAATATCGGTCTGCATACACGCGCGTATTTTGAAGATGAAGGTGAGGCCAACGCCTCTGACCCTGTACTCGTCTCTCTCGTGCAGAACCGCCGTGCAGGGTTGATCGCACGACACGTGTCTCCAAGGGTCTACCGCTTCGACATCCACCTGCAAGGCCCGCAGGAAACGGTGTTCTTCGATCTATGAACGTCGCGCGGCGGGCTGCACAAAAAAAACGCTGCCCTCGTCTCGAAGGGCAGCGCCGATTAACTCAAATACTGGCACAAAATGGGCCAACACTCACATGCAAAGATTTGGTGAAAGAAAACTGATTACTTACCGTTGGCCCTGAACGCTTTGTCTCAAAAAAGCCATAATTCCTCAAGGCCGCCGCAGTCACAGATTACTGCATCTTGGTAACATCATATGGGCGGTGGCTGGGGATAACTCACTAAACCTGCTAAATACAGGCGGTTTTTCCGAAAGCTTCTTTAGATTTTTGTGAATGGGCAAGATGCGCCGTCCACTCATATTTTCACCACGCCAACCGCCTTTTACATCCAGAAGGAGAGTAGTCACATAGACATGTGATTTATCCGTGTTATCCGCGCCTGCGGCGACGGCGTCCCCCTGCACCGTCCGTGTCACCTCCAGTGTTGAAATTAACATCTGGCAGATCAACGATGGATTTCAGGATTGGAAATGGCTCGACCGCGTTGGGGATATTCGAGGCATTCACGAAATGCTCTTGGAAACGCGGCTCGATTGCCGTTTCAATCTTATGAATCTGGTGCACAGTCTGTTCGATTTCACGGCGCGCCTTTGTGTTCAGCAGAGCGATGCGCGCCCCCGTTCCGGCGGCATTGCCTGCGCTCGTAACCTTTTCCAGCGGCGCGTCAGGGATCATCCCCAAAACCATCGCGTGCTTTGGACTGATATGTGCGCCAAACGCACCGGCCAGCACAACGCGATCCACCTCATCCACACCAAACTTGTCCATCAGCAATCGCGCACCAGAGTAAAGCGCCGCTTTGGCCATCTGAATTTCGCGAATGTCGCGATTGGTGACGGTGATCACCGGGCCACCCTCGGCACTGCCATCCCAGACCATGTAGGAATAGGTCCGGCCATCCAGAAAACAGCGCTTTGATCCGGTCTGCTCGGGCGAGCCGATCAGGCCAGGCCCATCCAGAATGCCGTTGATGCGCATCTCGGCCACCATCTCAATGATGCCCGAGCCGCAAATGCCGGTGATCCCGGTGGCCGCTGTTTCATCAACAAACCCATCCTCGTCCGACCACAGATCACAGCCGATGACCTTGAACCGCACATCCTTGGTTGCGGGATCAATCTCGACCCGCTCAATGGCACCCGGCGCGGCGCGTTGCCCCGAGCTGATCTGCGCGCCTTCAAACGCGGGGCCCGTGGGCGAGGAACAGGCCAGCACACGCGACCGGTCGCCAAGCAAAATTTCGGCATTGGTGCC
>JBCAZO010000150.1:0-6244 GCA_038532975.1 Pseudomonadota bacterium | reverse complement strand
TCCAACCCGATCGAGGTCAGGGCCGCGTTCTGCGCCTTGGAACAAAGCGGGTTGGCCGTAAGCTGGATTTCCTGTCACAGGAATTCAACCGAGAGGCCAACACGCTCTGTTCCAAGGCGCAGAACGCGGCCCTGACCTCGATCGGGTTGGAATTAAAGACCGTGATCGACCAGATGCGCGAACAGGTGCAGAATGTGGAGTAGGGGTTTGCAGGCCGCGCGCATGGGTATTTTTGACAAGAAAGAAGCCGGAGGAATGCCATGACGGCGCGGCGTGGGCTTTTGATCATTCTGTCCTCACCGTCAGGTGCGGGCAAATCAACCCTGTCACGGCGGCTTCGGGAGTGGGATGAGACGATTTCCTTTTCGGTGTCGGCCACGACCCGTGCACCACGCGAAGGCGAAGTGGATGGGCAGGATTATCATTTCCTGAGCGATGCGCGCTTCAGGTCTGATGTGGCCCAGGGTGACATGCTGGAACACGCGCATGTGTTCGGCCATTTCTACGGCTCACCCAAAGCGCCTGTTCAGGCCGCCATAGAAGCCGGGCGCGACGTGCTTTTTGACATCGACTGGCAAGGGGCGCAGCAGATTCAGAACTCGGCTCTTGGCCCACATACGCTTTCAATCTTCATTTTACCGCCTTCAATCAAAGAGTTGCACCGCCGTCTTGAAGCGCGCGGACAGGACACGCCTGAGGTGATTGCCAAACGGATGCAGAAAAGCTGGGACGAGATCAGCCATTGGGCGGAATATGACTATGTGCTGGTCAATGACGACCTGGATGACACCGAAACGCGGCTGAGAGCGATTGTCAGCGCCGCGCGGCTGCGGCGCATACAACAGCCTGATCTCAACGCCCATGTGATGCGCCTGCAGGCCGAGTTCGAGGACCAAGCATGACGATATATGCGCTTGACGATGTGACACCAGAGCTTGGGGCCGATGTCTGGGTGGCTCCGGATGCCAATGTTATCGGCAATGTCATTCTGGAAGACACCGTGTCGATCTGGTTTGGATGCACCCTGCGCGGCGATAACGAACCCATCCGCGTGGGTGTTGGTAGCAACGTGCAGGAAAATGTGGTGATGCACACTGATCCGGGTTTTCCCCTTGTGATCGGACCGGGATGCACCATCGGGCATAAGGCGATGTTGCATGGCTGTCAGCTTGGAGAAAATACACTCATTGGCATGGGGGCCACGGTGCTCAACGGTGCCAGGATCGGCAAAAACTGTTTGATTGGCGCAGGCGCGCTGATCACGGAAGGCAAAGAAATTCCCGATGGCAGTCTTGTCATGGGCGCACCGGGCAAGGTGGTTCGCCAGCTTGATGAAGCCGGTCTTGCAGACATGGCACGCGCAGCACGGCACTACCAGGCCAATGCCAAACGTTTTCGTGCAGGCCTAAAGCCTGTTTGAGAAAGGCGTGCGATGACCGAGGGCCATATCGACACGTTGCTAGAGGCCATACCGCTTCCTTCGGTTCTGATCGGACGCAATGAACGTATTCAGGGCGCCAACTCCAGAGCAGTTGACCTTTTGGGGCAGGGGATCCAGGGGCGGCACTTTATCACCGCGATCCGCCAGCCCACGGTTCTGGACACTATCGAGGCGTGTCTGAGAGACCAGGCACCGCGTCAGGCGCGCTACCTGTCGAGTGATGGCGCACAGGACACGGCGTTTCAGGTCAGTTGCTCGGCTGTGGAAACCGACGAAGGCATAAGCGTTCTTTTGTGCTTTGAGGATGTCACGCCGATTGAACAGATTGGCCAGATGCGGCGCGATTTCGTCGCCAATGTCAGCCATGAATTGCGCAGTCCGCTCACGGCTCTTTTGGGGTTCATCGAGACCCTGCAGGGGCCTGCGCGCAATGATCCCGCGGCGACAGACCGGTTCCTGGGCACGATGCAGGAAGAGGCCAGCCGCATGGAACGGTTGGTCAAGGACCTGTTGTCGCTTAGCCGGGTCGAGGCGCAGGAACGCGTGCGGCCCACGGAGCCGGTTGATTTGGTGGCCACATTACGCACGGTGATGCATGCCAACGCGCCGCTCTTGCAGGACGCGGATGTGATGTGTTCGCTTGATGTTGACGTGGAAAAGCTCGACGTGCCCGGTGACGCGGATCAGTTGCAGCAAATCTTCACCAACCTGATCGAAAACGCCGTGAAATACGGCGGGGCAGGCAAGCAGGTGAGGATTTCCATCCGCACTGATGAAGATCATCCTGCCTTGCGCGGCCCTTCGGCGATTGTCACGGTTGAAGATCAAGGCCCGGGCATCGATGATATTCATATCCCGCGCCTGACTGAACGGTTTTATCGTATCGACAGCCACCGGTCGCGTGAGATGGGCGGCACCGGTCTTGGACTTGCCATCGTAAAGCATATCGTGAATCGCCACAGGGGACGTTTGCGAATCCAGTCCGAGTCAGGGCAAGGAAGCCAATTTCAGGTCATTCTGCCGCGCGAACTCCCTAAAGTTGCAATATAAAATATTATTAATTCAATATCTTATAAGAATTTGTCTAGTGTCATAAAACTGTTACGCAGATGTAACAAAAGCGTCGTGCGTCCTCTCTAGACACGGGACCAGGGTCACCGGGGGGTGGCCATGATATCTGACATCAGGAGCATCATATGTCCTTTGTGAAACTGACTGCCTCTAGCCTGGCAATCGCAGCCGTGTCGGCCACAACCGCAGCCGCACGCGACAATGTGCAGGTTGCCGGTTCTTCCACCGTGCTGCCTTACGCCTCTATCGTGGCAGAAGCCTTTGGCGAAAACTTCGACTTTCCAACACCTGTCGTGGAATCAGGCGGCTCATCTGCTGGCCTGAAACGATTCTGCGAAGGGGTGGGTGAAAATACGATCGATATCGCTAACGCTTCGCGCCAGATCCGCGAAAAAGAAGTGAAAGCTTGTGCCGAAGCCGGTGTCACAGACATCATCGAAGTGCGCATCGGGTATGACGGTATCGTCTTTGCAAGCCAGAAAACCGGCCCCGAGTTCACTGCATTTGAGGCGGTTGACTGGTTCAATGCGCTTGGCCCCAAAGTCATGGTTGACGGCCAACTGGTCGATAACCCGCATCAGAAGTGGTCTGACTTCAACAGCGACCTGCCGGATGTGGAGATCGCAGCTTTTATTCCAGGCACCAAGCACGGCACACGCGAAGTGTTCGAGGAAAAAGTGATTGCCGTTGGCTGTGAGGAATCCGGCGCGATGGCTGCGATGATAGAAGCGGGCATGTCCGAAGATGAAGCCGAAGACGCCTGCATCGCAGTGCGCACCGATGGCAAGTCCGTGGACATCGACGGTGACTACACCGAAACCCTGGCACGCATCGACAGCAACAGCGAAGGCATCGGCGTCTTTGGTCTGGCGTTCTACGAGAACAACACCGACAAGCTGAAAGTGGCAACCATGGGCGGCGTGGCGCCGTCCACCGAAACCATCGCATCTGGCGAGTATCCGGTGTCACGTCCGCTTTTCTTCTACATCAAGAAGGCGCATATCGGCGTGATCCCCGGCCTGAAAGAGTATGCAGAGTTCTTCATCTCTGACGAAATCGCCGGCCCTGACGGACCTCTGGCACAATACGGGTTGGTTTCCGATCCAGAGCTGAGCGAAACGCAAGCTGCTGTGAGCGACGAGCAAACACTCGGCCAAGGCTCATAAAACGCTAAACAATTCCTGGAGGCGGTTTCGCGCCGCCTCCAGTTCGCTATTTAGGCTCATTAAAATTGGGACGGGGGACCCATGCCTGCATTCTGGCTCGCTTCAATCGCTCTTGTCCTGGCGCTGATCGGATTTGTCCTAGGCAGATCGCGCGCCTTGGCAGATGCGGAAGGGGACTCTCGGGGTCTTCATTCACTCCCCGCCTATTACGGTTGGAACGTCGCACTTTCTTCCTTGGTGCCAGCCTTGGGTTTGCTCATCCTTTGGATGCTGATACAGCCCTTGTTCATTAACACTTCGATCTCATCAACCATTCCTCAGGAGCTTATTCCCGAGGACAGCACACGCAGCCTCGTGATGTCTGATGTCCGGCGTGTGGCGGATGGTTTGGACCTCGCCGTTTCACAAGGGGCGATGGCTGAAGAAGAGGCGCAAAGCGTCCGGACGGAATTCACCAATGTGCGTGAAAAACTGGCGGAGATTGGTGTCGCGTTGGGTTCGGATGTGACCGCGCCGGTCTTGCGCGCGGCGCAGCAGTACCGCGAGATGACAGCGACTGGAAATTTGTTCAGAACAATTTCTGTTCTGGCCGTGGCCATTGCCGGGTTTGCTTTCGCGTTCTTTCAAACCCAAAAAGAGTATCGAGCGCGCAATATAGTTGAATCCGGGATCAAGCTTCTTCTGATCCTCGCCGCGTCGATTGCCATTTTGACAACCGTGGGCATTGTTCTGTCGCTCATCTTCAACACGCTTGAATTCTTCAAGCTCTATCCCGCATCAGAATTCTTCCTATCGCTCACCTGGGCCCCGAGTTTTGGTGGCGGATCAGAGCTGGGTATCATTCCTTTGCTGTGGGGCACATTCTACATCTCTATCATTGCCCTGGCCGTCGCCGTTCCCATTGGCCTTTTTGCAGCGGTCTATCTGTCCGAATATGCCTCACCCAAAGTACGATCCTTTGCCAAACCACTGATTGAGGTTCTGGCGGGTATCCCAACCATTGTTTACGGTCTCTTTGCACTTTTGACTGTTGGACCTTTGCTTGTCTCGGTCTTTGGCGATGATGGGGTTGGTATCATGCAGGCCGGCACAGCCGTGATGACGGCGGGGCTTGTGATGGGCATTATGCTTATTCCTTTTGTCAGTTCTCTCAGCGATGACATCATCAACGCAGTGCCACAGGCGATGCGCGACGGCTCGTTCGGGCTGGGGGCCACGAAATCGGAAACCATCAAACAGGTGATCCTGCCAGCGGCACTACCGGGTATCGTGGGCGCCATCCTTCTTGCCGCGTCCCGCGCGATCGGTGAGACGATGATCGTGGTGCTTGGGGCAGGGGCCGCAGCCAGGCTTTCCATGAACCCGTTTGATGCCATGACCACCGTCACCGCCAAAATCGTCAGTCAGCTGACCGGCGACGCAGATTTTGCCAGCCCCGAGGCGTTGGTGGCCTTTGCGCTTGGCATGACACTCTTTGTGATCACCCTGGGGCTTAATGTTCTCGCACTTTACATCGTGCGCAAATACCGGGAGCAGTATGAATGACCGATGCAACTCTCTCTGGCGGCGCAGGCAAAGCACATGGCGGCTCCCTGACAGAGCTCGACGAACGCACAAAGCGTCGGAACAGGGCCGAAGCCCGCTTCAAAGCCTATGGCATTGCCGCAATCTGTACCGGCCTTTTCTTTCTCGTTGTCTTGATCGGCTCGATCGTCTTCAACGGTGTGGGCGCGTTCCAGCAAACTTTCGTCAATGTGCCCGTTTATCTCGATCCGGCCAAGCTCGACAAGAACGGCGCGCGCGACATTGAAGACATTAAAAAGGTCTCGACCTTTGGCTATACGCCGCTGATCCAGAATGCGTTGCTTGAAGAGATCGCAAAACACGATATCGAAACGCCTTTGGAAAAAGCCGCGGATATGAAAAACCTGCTGTCTGCCTCCGCGGCGGCGCAGGTGCGGGATTACGTGATCGCGAATCCGGATATGATCGGAGAGACAGTAGAGTTTCGTCTTCTGGCGTCGTCCCGCGTGGATGGTTACTTCAAAGGCCGTGTGAACCGCGAAGACATTGCCGAAGACAAGAACATCTCGGTAGAGCAGCTTGACCTGACCGATGCGTTTCGGGATGCGGGCGTGATCTCAAAATCCTTCAACATGTCCTTCATTACCGGTTCGGATGCGTCTGAGAGCCGTCCAGAAGCCGCGGGCATCGGTGTCAGCATGCTTGGATCATTCTTCATGATGCTGGTGGTACTGATCCTCAGCCTGCCCATCGGGGTTGCTGCATCGATCTACCTTGAGGAATTCGCCCCTCAGAACAGGTTCACCGATCTGATTGAAGTGAACATCTCGAACCTCGCCGCAGTCCCATCGATTGTTTTTGGTATCCTGGGTCTGGCGGTCTTCATTCAGTTCATGCACCTGCCGCAATCAGCCCCCTTGGTGGGTGGTTTGGTGCTGACCTTGATGACTTTGCCGACGATCATCATCTCCACACGCGCCTCGCTCAAATCCGTGCCGCCTTCGATCCGGGATGCGGCCCTCGGTGTCGGGGCCTCCAAAAT